>JBAXBM010000206.1:0-4041 GCA_037141995.1 Candidatus Omnitrophota bacterium | reverse complement strand
TTCCGTCTTTGCGATAAATGAAGGCTTCCTGTTTGACATAATCGAGCGAAATATAGGCGTTGGGCACAAAGATGCGGATCTTGCGCATGACCTCCGGGGAAACGCGGCTGGCGGTCAGGTTGCAAACGGCTTTATTGGCAAATGTCAGGCGGACATTGGCGATATCATCGAGATCAGTGAGAACATTAATGCCGATGGCCTGAATGTCTTTGATCGGGGTGTTAATGAGCCCCTGGACGATGTCAATATCATGAATCATAAGGTCCATCACAACACCGATATCGAGGGAGCGGTTGGGAAAATTATTCAGCCGGTGGCATTCGATGAAGAGGGCATCGCGGGCGATATCCTTGATCGCTTGAAAGGCATTGTTGAAGCGTTCGATATGGCCGACCTGGAGTTTGACGTTTTTGTCATTGGCCGCGTTGACAAGGAGGTCTGCTTCACCTATGTTCATGGCAATGGGTTTTTCAATGAGGGCATGTATCCCGGCATTGATGAATAAAAGCCCCGTGGCGCAGTGATTGGTTGTCGGCGTGCAGATGCTGACAGCCTCAACTTTCCCGATCAGATCTTTGGGGTCCGGGAAGAATGCCGTACGGTATTCGCGGGCAAGTTTTTGGCCGATATCCTGATTGAGGTCCGATATGCCGATGATTTCAGCCAGGTCTTTCATCTGGTGATATGTCTTTAGATGGCGCGACCCCAGATGGCCGACGCCGATGACAGCGACTTTAATTTTTTTCATAGGGATTCAGGATAACAAAGCCCATCTTAAAAGTCAAACTTCGCGGGGAATGTTTTCGGTTAATGATTTTGACGGGATTGGGATATCTCTGCTAGGATGATTTCAAATACAGGAAGAATATATGACAAATAAAATATTGATCGTTGAAGATGAAAAAGATATTGCCCGCCTGATCCAGTATAATTTGGATAAGGCGGGCTTCGCGTGCGACATCGCGGGCTCCGGCGAGGATGCTTTATCGGCACTGGGCCGGAAAGTTTTTGATCTGGCTATCCTGGATGTGATGTTGCCGGGGATTGACGGGCTGGAAGTCTGCCGCCGCATACGCAAAGATTCCGCTTTCGCTGATCTCCCGGTGATTATGCTGACGGCCAAAGGTGAAGAAGTGGACCGCATTGTCGGCCTGGAGCTGGGTGCAGAAGACTATATCGTCAAGCCGTTCAGTCCCCGGGAGCTTGTGCTCCGGGTGAAGGCGATCCTTCGGCGCCGGAAGACCGCAGAGGATGCCGATATCCTTAAAGCCGGGGCGTTGGTCCTCGACAAGGGCCGGCACAGGGTGACAGTTGATGCTGAGGAAATTGTCCTTACGGCGATGGAATTTAAACTGCTGGCGCTGCTGATGGGGCGTCCGGGGCGCATCCAGGCCCGTGACGTCCTGTTGAATGATGTTTGGGGCATTGATGCGGATGTTTATACACGGACGGTGGATACTCATGTGCGGCGGCTGCGCTCTAAACTGGGATCAGCCGGCGGGTTGATCGAAACAGTTATCGGCGCAGGTTACCGTTTCAGGCAAAATCATGAAAATTAATCTTCATTGGAAACTCACGGCGTTTTTTTGTTCGGCGGTTATGACCGGGCTTTTGCTGGGGTATTTGTACCTTTCTTCTCATTTAACGGCTTATCTTGAACAGGATCTTCAGAAGAACATGAAACACGAGATTGCCCTGGTGCGTGATTTTGTGGAAACACGCCGGGGTGATCTGTCAGGGGTTTTTGACGCGCAGGCAATGGCTCATCGTATGGGCGGTGAACTGGCCTTGAGGGTGACGATCGTCGGGATTGACGGCAGGGTTCTGGGTGATTCAGATCTGGATGATGCCGCGCTCAAAACAGTTGAGAATCATGCCGCACGCCTTGAGATCCGCCAGGCGCTGGAAACAGGCTGGGGTGTCAGCAAACGCTACAGTTACACGCTGAAGAAATATTTACTTTATGTGGCAACGCCTTATGGCCGGGGCCATGCCGCCGGGGTTATTCGTCTGGCGATGCCGCTCACGGATGTTGAGGTTCTGGAGGCGGGCTCGGTCAAGATTGTTGTTATGGCCCTATGTCTCATTTTTATCTTCAGCCTTGGATTTACGTCGCTGATGGCGGTAATTATTTCGAGGCCCCTGCGTGAAATGTCGGTCGTGGCCCGTGCTATGGCTGCCGGAGATTTTTCCCGTAAGCCGTCTGTCCGCTCGCGTGATGAATTGGGTGATCTGGCCCGCGCGCTCACCTATATGTCAGATGAAGTGTGCGACAAGATGAAGACTATCGTGCGTGAAGGGGCGAGGCTCGATGCGGTGATTGAGAGTATGTCCGAAGGGTTGATGGTGGTGGATGAGAAAGGCGGGATCCTTTTGATGAATGCTTCGTTGCGCAAGTTTTTCCTGATTTCCGGCAAGGTGGATGGCCGGAAAGTGCCTGAGGTTATACGCAATAGTGTTGTTGTTGATATGGTTGACCGCCTGGTTTTGGGAGGCGAGCGCCTGATCAGCCGGGAGGTTGTGGGGACGCTTCCGGAAGAAAGGGTTTTCAGTGTCAATGCGGTTCAGGTCATGGCCGGCGGCAAGGTGGAAGGCGCGGTTCTGGTGTTCCATGATATCAGTGCGTTGCGCCGCCTGGAGAAGGTCAGGCAGGATTTTGTGGCCAATGTGTCCCATGAGTTGCGCACGCCTGTGGCGAGCATCAAGGGCTATGCGGAGACCCTTTTGGGAGGGGCCATGGATGATCCGGCGGCTTTGAAAGAATTTCTGGGGATTATTCACCAGAACAGTGACCGGCTTGTCAGTTTGATCAATGACCTCCTTGATCTGGCGAGGATTGAATCCGGCAAGATGAAATTGATCCTGGCGCCGGTTGATGCGGCGGGATTGGTTCGTAAATGTATCGCGATACTTGAAAAAGCCATTGCTGATAAGCGGCTATCCGTTTCGTTTGATTTCCCAGATGTATTGCCCAAGGCATTGGCGGACGAGGCGCGTTTATCCCAGGTGTTTTTGAACCTGCTGGACAATGCGGTTAAGTATACTCCTGCCGGTGGCAAGATTATTGTGCGTGCTTTGCCGGGAGATAAAAAAATCCGTTTTGAAGTCATGGATTCCGGGATTGGTATCCCTGAAGAAGATCAGCCGCGTATTTTTGAACGATTTTACCGTGTCGATAAAGCACGTTCGCGCGAAGCCGGCGGCACCGGACTTGGCCTTTCCATCGTCAAACATATCGTTCAGGCCCATGGTGGTGATGTGTCTGTCCATTCGCGACCGGGCCAGGGGGCGACGTTCAGCTTTACTGTTTCGATCATCATTTCGTGATATTGTTATCATATATCACATGAGTTAACAAGAATTTCACACCGGTGTAACTTCCCGGACACAGGCATGGTCTATACTTCGATCAACACGATTGTTGGTGGGGGCTATGTCTGAAAGGGAAGTATGGGGCGATTGGCGTTTTCAGAAAATCTTTTTAGTTTAAAGAAGCCGGCATGGTTTCGGCTGATAAGTGCGATTTTATTACTGGTATATACCAGTGATCTGATCGGGATGGATCTGATCAGGACGCGTGAAGCGTATGCGCAAAGTGTTGTTTTGGCGCCACAGCCCGGTATCTTGTTGGCCGCTTCAGAAGTGGGATCCCTTCCTTTACTTAAAGCCATTGCCATTGATCCCGTTGACCCGTTAAAGATCGATTTCCTGGTGGATGCCGGTGATCATCTTAAGGCAGATGAAAAAGATTCAACCCGCCTGATCAAATATTTCCTTACTTTTCTGACAATACCTGAAAAAGATCTTTGGGTTAACCTTTCACCTTCTGAACCGGATCGCATTGTTAATTTTGCCCTGGGGGGGACGGCGGTTGGTGAAGATATGTTAAAGGAAGATTATCTTCTGAAACAGCTGGCGGCGTCCATGACTTTTCCGGATAGGGATCCCGGCAAGACGTTCTGGGAAAAGATCCGCGGCAGAATCAAGAAACAGTATGGAGACATTGATCTTCCGCTGGACACATTCAGCAAGGTTTGGATC
>JBAXBM010000205.1:0-4062 GCA_037141995.1 Candidatus Omnitrophota bacterium | reverse complement strand
AAACTCAATACCATAAGACTCTTTTATATCAACAAGTTGCGATAATAGCCCTTCCAAGCACTTCCTACGCTTTCTATAGTGTAGAGCCACTAATTAATCTGCTTTGACCCGCCCGGTTTTTTCCACACTATTCCAAACACCTCGTATAATATCCCGCCTTAATCCGGACGGCTTTAAATGCCTATGCCGGGGGATGAAAATTTCTAAACAATAAAAACCGGAAAGAAGCTTTTGCGGCCTCTTCCCGGCACAATCTTTGACGCAGATGTTAGTAGCATCAGCGCCGAAACAACAACACACAGCATTATTGATAATACATTTTTCCATAGAAGACAAGACTTTAATTCTGGCGGGGAAAAATTACCCATGGCCGCGGCTGGATGTGTGCCCCTACTGTGGCGGGAATCATCTCTGGGGCCACGGCTATACGCCTCGGTATTTTGACGGATATCCCGGGCTGATCTGGCTTAAACGTTACCGCTGTGTTGATTGTCACTGTGTCCATACCCTGCGCCCCAAGACTCACTGGCGGCGTTTTCAAGCCGCAATATCGACTATCGTTAAAAGTTTGCGGTTCAAGATCGATCAGCACTGTTGGCTGAGTGAATTCTCCCGTCAACGCCAGCAATATTGGATGCAGGGGTTCAAGACACAGGACAAGGTCATTCATCCGGCGGATGGCCGCAACGCGTATCAGCGTCTTAAAGATCTACTGACCAGAAATGTGATCGCAACAACACACTCGTTGGCATGGCGGCAGATCACCGTTGGAAAATCGTTCAACTTTGTGCCGGCGGTATAAACGTTGTCCGAAATTCGCTCCTTGATGCGCGGGCATCCAGGTTATTAAATATTGCCCGCTGTTTTACCCTTCGAATTCCGCATTTATTCGTCTTATTTTGTCCGGATTTATCTGGAAATCCCGTCGACCGGGCATCGCCCTACCATTCCCTTGCATAGCGGACAATAAAACTCTGTGTAATGATCTGTTCACAAACAGAAAAGGAGAATAAATCATGTCCACAAAGAAACAGGAGAGGATCGCGATTTTTCGTTACGGCGTTATTGCTTCGCTGGTGGGGCTCAAAAAGAACGGGAACAGAGAGACGGGAAGGCTGATTCGTCAGATCACCAGCCAGGAATGGGCCATTCCCGGGAGTCCAAGAAGCTATATCTCCAGGAGCGTAGTGATGGATTGGCTTAAGCGTTATGAAGAGAGCGACGGTGATTTAACGAGTCTTTATCCAAAGGTTAGGGTTGACAAAGGGAGGTTGCGCAGCATGGATCAGGAAACAGAGTTGGCTATTTTGAAGCTCAAGAAAGAACTTGGGGCAAATGTAACCTTACCGGTGTTCTTGAAGATTGCGCGGGAACGGAACGTTTTGCCGCCGGAGTTTGGCGTCTCGTTACAAACGCTTTATCGGCTCTTTACACGCCACGGACTGGATGAGACCAGATCCGACGGCGTTGACCGGAGGAAATTCGAAGCGGAGCTGCCCAATGACCTGTGGCAGGCCGACATTATGCATGGACCGTTGATCGTGGATAGCAAGGGCAACAAGCGCAACAAGCGCAAAGCTTTTTTATTCGCCATTATTGATGATCATTCGCGGCTGATCGTTAACGCCAGGTTTTATTTGAACGAGCGGTTGGAGAACTTCCTGGACTGCTTCAAGAAGGCGGCGGCGAAACGGGGTCTGCCCCGCAAGCTCTACCTAGACAATGGCCCGGCGTTCCGCAGCCATCAGTTGCGGCTGTGCCTGGCCTCACTGGGCGTTGAACTTATCCATTGCAAGGCGTATGTGCCGCAAGGCAAAGGAAAAATTGAGCGGTGGTTCAGAACTTGTCGTCTGAGGTTCCTGCCGTTATTGAAAGACAATCTGACGTTGGAAGAGTTAAACGGAAAACTGGAAGAATGGCTACAAAGCGACTATCAGTTTAAGATCCATGATTCCACCAGCCAGAGCCCGACGGAGCGTTTTGTGAACAAGATCGAGTTGATCCGTAAGGCGCCTGGGAATCTAAATGACTACTTTCGCACCAAGATCGTCCGGCAGGTTGCCGGAGACCGGACCGTTAGACTGGGCGGGAAATTCTTTGAAGCCCCGGCGACATTGACCGGCAAGACGGTCCTGCTGTGTGTGGATGTTCAAAGAGAAGGCGCGATTGAAGTTTTTTATAAAGAGGAATCATACGGGCTACTTGTGCCGCAGGATAAACACATAAATGCCAAAGTTCGTCGGAATAACTACAACGCCGGCGATAAAGCGAAGGATGTCAAACATCCGGAGCTTCCGGATACTGAGCTCCCTAAAAGCGGCCAATTATTCTAAAACGTATCAGGAGAAAATTATGAGTCATTACCGTGAATTATTCGCCTTTACCAAAGAGCCCTTCGCACAGGATGTGGCTACAAAAGACCTGTTCCCGTTCAAGGCGCTGGAGCCGTGTGTTGAACGTTTCAAATATGTTCTGGAAACAGGCGCGGCCTGTGTGATCACCGGCGAGATCGGGTCCGGCAAATCGACAACTCTGCGGCTGTGTTCCACCAAACTTCATCCGGCTAAATACAAGACCATCGCGCTGATTGCGCACAGTGGTTCGTGGAATGAACTGCTTAGACAAATCATCTTATCCTTTGGCGACGAATGCCGGACCAATTCCCTGTCGGTCTTAATCAAGACCGCGCGAAATCTTATACTGGAAGTGGTTCAGAAAAAACAAGTCCCAGTATTATTGATCGACGAAGCCCATCTGTTGCGGCAGGAGATCTTCGGGCAAATCCATACCCTGACCCAATCCGAGTATGATTCCAAATCAATTTTGCCCATGATGCTCTCAGGACAGAACCAGCTTCTCGACAAATTGTTGTCCTACACGGCTCGTCCTCTGGCATCCCGCATCGTCGCCAAGTCACATCTGGAAGCGCTGGCGCTTGCAGAAATGACTGCCTATCTGGAACATCATCTGAAAGTTGCCGGCGTTGACCATAGGCTTTTTGTCGAGAATACAGCCCAAGCCATCCATCAGGGGTCAGGAGGCTTCCTGCGCAAGGCCAATCTTCTCGCTAGAGGCGCCCTGATGGCTGCAGCTAGGGAAAAGTCGCAGTTGGTTACTGCGGAACATGTTCGGTTGGCGGCTACCGAATTAATTTGAGAAGTTTAATTTAGTGTGAGAAAGAAAAACGGATTAATTTGAGAGTCTACAGCGTGTGACAAAGAACGTTTGAGCCTGATGAAACATGTGCAGTCGTTTGAAATCGAGATAACCGCGATCCATGATGTAAAAAGATCCCGGTTCGGGAACAAGTGTGTCGAGAATGTTCACGTCGGCTACTTTTCCGTCGGTAATTTCGATGAATGACGGGATACTGCCACGAAGATCCAGAAGTGTATGAAGTTTGACAGCTGCTTTGCTCTTTCGAAAATGCGCCCAAGGAAACAGCGCTAAACACAGATCGATTGTCGTTGAGTCCAGTGCGTAAACTGTATTCTCGAGCTCGACGTTTAAGGGCTCGTTGATATAAAGTTTGCGTGCCCGATGAATTAAGATCATTGCGAAGTCGGCGTAAATCCGCCAATTTCGTTTTTCGTTTGCGTCGGCTAATGTGCTCCGAGAGATTTTTCCCCGGAAGCCCATATGGTACAAGCGAGAAGACATTGCACTTAAACATGAATCGATATCGCGGAGACTCTCGCGAAATGTAAATTGCGCAAAAGACATGCTCAAGTATTGATCGAGACAAGAAAAGCTCAATACTTTTCGTTCGCCACTGTAACGTGCGACACATTTGTGAAATTCGTACATCGGAATGAATTCCATTACTTGAGAAAAAACTGTTTTGCCTGTATTCACTGGACGCTCCTTGTTGGATAGAAACGTCACAATAACACTTGGGCAAGTTCAAATCGAAAAAATATTTTTTTGTCATAAGATCATTTAATTGCTGAGTTTATACAACATTGGCCATTCAATGGCCGGACACTAGTGATTTTTTGTTGAAAAAGCAGCAATTAAGAACACTAAATTCTTCGCGCTAAAATGAGTCTGGGAATGGTTAAT
>JBAXBM010000204.1:0-4080 GCA_037141995.1 Candidatus Omnitrophota bacterium | reverse complement strand
AGCTTTGTGTCCGTACCGTTAAATATAACATCTTCCATGGCGCCGCCGCGCAGCTGCTTCACGCTCTGCTCGCCCAGCACCCAACGGATCGCGTCGAACACATTGCTTTTGCCGCAACCGTTAGGCCCGACAACAGCCGTGATCCCCGGCTCAAAATGAAGGATCGTCTTTTCAGCGAATGATTTGAATCCAAAAATTTCTAATTTCTTGAAATACATCGACCTAACTCCCTTGAATCAAAACTGGCCTATTGCCATTAACGGACGACAGCTCCCTGCGCATTCACGGGCGACTTCACGGATAACTTCACATCAGAATCCTGATCAAGCCATAAATCAATACGATCTTTACGAAAACGCCAGAGGCCGACAGTCTTGACAGCCGGAATTTTGCCTTTTTTCACCCAATCATAAACCGTGCGTTTCTTGACGCGCAAATAATCGGCAACCTCATCAATCGTCATCAAATTCCCGATCTGTTCCATAATTCCCCCTATCTGCCGAATTTACCGCCCCGCGACTCAATCGACCTTGACGTCGATTTCGACATCAGCGGTATAATCAACATCCGGAAAACCAAAACCAAAAAGCTTCAAGAACTCTTTATTATATCCAGCCACATCGCCGTTGCGTAAAACATTTTCCGTGCTCACGTTTTTCCACACCTCGGTCACCGCCTGCTGAACATCCTCACGGACCTCCCAGTCATCAACGCGCACACGGCCCTTCTCATCGACAGGGATATCCCTCAGTGTGCGGCCGTTAAAAAGCCGGTCGCGGAACAAGCGGTCCATCTGCTCAATGCACCCTTCATGAATCCCGCGGGCTTTCATGTCTTTCATCAAGAGAACGATATAAAGAGAAATAAACGGAATCGCCGAACTGGCCTGTGTGACCAGTGCCTTGTTAACCGAAACAAGCGCCCGCCCGCCGACATGAGCCATAAATTTATCCAAATCATGCGCGGTATTTTCAAGATGGTCCTTGGCCGCGCCAATGGTCCCGTGCCGGTAGATCGGCTGCGTCACTTCAGGCCCGATATAGGAATAGGCAACCGTCAGGCACCCCTGCGCTAAAAGGCCTTCCGCTTTGAGAAACTCCATCCACATCTTCCAGTCTTCCCCGCCCATCACCTGAACCGTCTGGTGAACATCCTCGGACGTCGCCTGCTCAAGGGTGACATTGACAACTTCACTCTTCTCAAAATCCATGGACTTATTCGTATAAGCACCCTGGATCGGCTTTAGCGTCGACTTAAAGACCTCGCCGGTCTTCGGATGGACACGGCGCGGCGATGCCAGGCTGTAAATAACCATATCAACCTGCCCCATATCCCGCCTGAGCGCGTCAGCCACCTGGCGCTTGGTATCATCAGCAAACGCGTCGGCACAAATGCTCGCCGCGTACAACCCCCGGGCCCTGGCGGCTTTCTCAAACGCCGCTGTATTATACCAGCCCGCCGTTGCCGTCCGCTTCCCGTCCGACGGCCGTTCAAAATAAACCCCGTACGTGGCCGCTCCGCCAGCGAATGCCGCCACAATGCGCGACGCAAGGCCGAACCCCGCCGAAGACCCGATCACAAGAACCTTTTTGGGCGCCCCGGCCAGCGGCCCGTTGCGAAGAACATGGCTGATCTGCTCCTCCACATGCCGGGCACATCCCACAGGATGCGCGGTCGTACAGATAAAACCCCTGATCTTCGGCTGAACTATCATTTTTCCCCCATCATGAAATTTACTATTTTAACTTAATTCGGCAATCGCCGTTCTTTTAGCCACGATGACTATCCCGGAAGCCGTTACGGCAAACCGCGCACGGTCAACCTCAAGGTCATAACCGATTTTCTCTCCCGGCGGAATAACGACATGCTTATCGATGATCGCATTCCTGATCTGCGCCCCCTGCCCAACAACAACCCCTTCCATCAGCACAGATTCCTGCACCAGCGCATCCCGGCAAACCGTAACCAGCGGGGAAAGGACCGAACGCTCGACCCGCCCTCCCTCGATAAAGCATCCGGGTGAAATGATGGAATCGATCGCCACGCCGGCGACATCTACCGTGCCCTCATGCACGGTTTTAAGGCACACCGGCGGATAATGCGAATGATGCGTGCGCAGCGGCCAGGCCTTGTCATAAAGGTCAAACGGCGACTGGGGACGGACCAGATCCATGTTCGCCTGGTAATACGCATCCCGCGTCCCGATATCTCTCCAGTAATCCGATTGCTGGCCGAAATTATACGCCAGAAGTTTCTTCCCGGATGCCAGCATTTTAGGAATAATATTTTTACCAAAATCATGATCGGAACGCACATCTTCCGCATCCCGTTCAAGTTCATTAACAAGCGCCTTGGCATTAAAAAGATAAATTCCCATCGACGCATAAATAGCCTCAGGATCACCGGGTATCGTCTTGGGGGCCTGCGGCTTTTCCTGAAACCCGCAAATAAAACTCCGGTTATCCACCTCAATAACACCGAAATTAAGCGATTCCTCGCGGGGCATCCTGATGCAGGGGACCGTCACATCCGCGTGATTGACCATATGGGCGTCAATTAACTTCTGATAATCCATCTTATAAAGATGGTCTCCGGCAACAATCAGGACAAGTTCCGGGGCATGATCATTAATCGCATAAATATTCTGGTAAATGGCATCCGCGGTACCTTTGTACCAATCCTGCCCCAGGCGCTGCTGCGCGGGGATAACATCAATGAACTCACCCAGCTGGGTTGAAACAACATCCCACCCCGCCAGGATATGCTTCTGCAGGGAAAAAGACTTGTACTGGATCAGGACATAAATGCGCCGCAAGCCTGAATTAATGCAATTGGAAAGAGTGAAATCAATGATGCGGTAATTCCCTCCGAAAGGCACGGCTGGCTTGGCACGGTCACGGGTCAAAGGATTCAGGCGCTCCCCCTTCCCTCCGGCGAGAACAAACGTCAGAACATTCCTTGACATCATTTGCTTTTACCTTTCCCCTCTTGCCGCTTTATCACGGCATCCCTGTATTTCTTCAAGATACGAATATTCCGGACATCTTTCCTGGTGTTTTTCCTGAGTGCCAGAGCATACGCCTGAACAGCCAGGTCATAAACCCCGTCCTCCATATAAATGTCGCCGATAGCTACAATTTCAGGAATCCCGCGTTCAAGCGGAAAAATTCTTTTTGTTAATATATCATAAGCCTCATGATATTGCTTCTTTTTCACAAAGACTTTCGCCCGGATATAAGGGCCGGAAGGATCTCCCGCAACACCCTCGAGGCGATCGGCCTGCTCAACCGCCTGCGCATACTTTCCCATTCCTATATAGGAAAGGGCTAATCCACGCCGAAGTTTAACATCATCAAAAGAACGTAATAATCCATACCGGTAGAACTTAAACGCCTTCGAAAAATCCTTGCGGTCTAAATAAACCCTGGCCTTGATATAAAGAGCCTCATCACACTCCGGAGAAATGGCAAGGGCGGCGTCCGCTTCGGCCATGGCCTGATCCGGATACCCCATATCATTAAGCGTGGCCGCACGATTAGCTTCACGGTAAGGGTACGCACGCACAACCCCCATCCGCGGGATATCAAACGGCAACGGTTTCCATTGCTTCAAATCAATGTGAAATTTCTTGATAAGTGCCGCATTGGCCGGGATATTTCGCAAAAAAACAAGCCCGTCATGATCAAAATAAACAAGCTTCCAGGCAGGGTTTTTATCCAGCATCTGCAGAAGCCTCTCGGGGATATGCCCAAACGCCGATCCCAAAACAATCGCCCGTAATCCATAACGCAACGTCAGGGCATCAAAAACCTGCCGGTTACCATCTTCCCATATCTGCCGGTAAACCAGGAAAAATTTTGAACCGTAGACTTCGGTCCTGCCGTCGATAAAAACCTTGATCTGCGGATAAAGGCGGCCTACGAGATAAGCCCCCGAATTAAAATCATTGAACACAGGCCCCGTTATCCCGTTAGCCTGAATGAAATCTACTGCCCCCGAAGGGAAGGCCCGCTGGGTAACACCCAAGAACTCGCTTTTACGCGCGTAGATTTTAAAATCATAATACCCCCGCTGGGCAAT
>JBAXBM010000203.1:0-4098 GCA_037141995.1 Candidatus Omnitrophota bacterium | reverse complement strand
TTTGTGCATGCGGTATCGTCGAGGAATAACGGTTAATGCACAATCCGGGTTTAATCCGTATTTTTTATAAGCAAGATAAGAGGGGCTGTGTTCTGTGCGGAGCAGGCATAGACTCAGGGATTTTATTGATGATACAATTAATGATCATTCATGAATTGAGGCTGTTCTGGGCAATCTATGCGAACACAATTCTTATTAAAAGCAGAGTTGTTAAAAGACAAGGTGCCGTCACTTAAGGAATTTCCTTTTAACCTTTCGGCGGTGCGGTATCTGGATTCTTTAGAATTTCATCCTCATGTCACTTTTCTTGTGGGTGAAAATGGTTCGGGAAAGTCGACACTCCTGGAAGCCATTGGTGTTTCCTGGGGGTTTAACGCGGAGGGCGGTTCAAAGAATTTTAATTTTTTGACAAAATCATCTCATTCTGATCTCCATAAATATTTGCGATTAGTAAGGGGGATTAAACGGCCGCAGGATGGGTTTTTTCTGAGAGCAGAAAGTTTTTATAATGTTGCCACAGAAGTTGATGAATTAGGCATGCAGTATGGTCAAAAATCGCTGCATGATCAATCGCATGGTGAATCTTTTTTATCGTTATTCATGCATCGCTTTCGAGGGAACGGATTATACATTCTTGATGAGCCGGAGGCGGCGCTTTCGCCGTCCCGGCAAATGGCATTAATTTCGCGCATGCATGACCTGGTGAATCAAAAGTCCCAATTCCTTATTGCCACACATTCGCCGATAATTATGGCGTACCCTGATGCTGCGATATTTGTGTTGAGTGACGATGGAATTAAGAAAATTGACTATACTGAAACAGAACATTATCAGGTGACGAAAGAGTTCATTAATAATCATTCAAGAATGCTTAAGATTTTAATGGAAGATTGATTTTTTATTTAAGAGGGAACACATACGGCATAGACAAATTTTTTTACAGGGTTGTTGCCGCGGGGGTTACTGTTAATTTGTTTGCCTGTTTTTTTGTTTACGGATTTGTATTATTACAAATAATATTTTATACTTCCTCCCATGATCCCAAAAAGAATTACTTATGTATGGCGCAGGGTTATCGCTATATTGCTTATTATAGCGTTCCTTGCCATTGATATCGCGCCGGCATCCGCGCAAGCGGTGATGCCGACAACGGAAACCCGCATTGGTTTAACGCCGGCGTTTAACCCTATGATTCTTAAGGGGATGAAGGTATACGCCAAAGAGCCGTTCCGGTTTGATTTTATTCTGGATAAGGGGGATAAAAAATCAGAGGCAGAAACGTTGCGTGCAACGTCCGTACAGGATGATGCCTTGCGCCTCGTGAAATATTTTCTCGCCGCGCTGACGATTCCCGAAAAGGATCTTTGGGTCAATTTAAGTCCGTATGAAAAAGACCGTATTGTTCCTGAAGCTTTTGGGCAGACTGAAATGGGCCGCGACCTTTTGGCGCAGGACTATATTCTAAAGCAGATTACGGCCAGTCTCATGTACCCTGAAGAAGGTGTTGGCAAAAAATTCTGGTCTGAAATTTACCGCCAGGCACAGGCCAAATTCGGCACCACTGACATTCCGATCGACACGTTTAATAAAGTCTGGATCATGCCTGCCAAGGCCGTCGTCTACGAAAAGCCAAGGGCTGTCGGTGCCGCTCACCCCCAAGAAGCCGTTGCCTACGTCGTCGAATCCCGCCTAAAAGCCATGCTCGAGTCTGACTATAAAGCCCATGCTATCGGCGCCAGTAAAGACGAGGCACTGCCGCGTCTCTCTAAAACTCAAGATATGACAAAATCCCTTATCCGCGATATCATCCTCCCAGTCCTTGAAAAAGAAATTAACGAAGGCCAAAATTTTGCCCAACTCCGCCAGGTCTACAATTCCCTTATCCTCGCCGTCTGGTACAAGAAGAAACTCATTAGCTCCTTGCGACAATCTCCCTTGGGCTTTTACCTTGACCAGAATAAAGTTACTGGTGTCAATATTGATGACCCTAAAGAATCCGAAAAGATCTGGAGCCAGTATGTTGAGTCATTCAAAAAGGGTGCGTACAATTACATCCGTGATGAATATGACTCAGCGACTCAGGAAATGATCCCCAGGAAATATTTTGCGGGGGGTGTGGTGTTGCCGGTTGATTTGTCGATGGTTAGCAAGATGGATGCGTCGCAAATAGTGCCGTTTGAATCTTATCTTACTCTTCATATTGAAGCACAGGGGGTTGGGTACAAAAAGATATATCCACAAAATGTTATTTCAGAAGAATCGACTATAAATCAAGATGCAAACGGTATGGGCAGTGATGCCTTTATGGTTGAAATTCCATCTTTTAACAGAAATGATCCCGAGCAAAGAAAGGTTGTTGCCAGGCAGTTGCTGGGTATGATGTGGGGGGGGAAGCCTGTATTTACTCCAGCAGCATCATTATATATGGCAGGAAAGGGGCTGTTGAATAAACGGCTTGCGTTTATGAAGGGGTTGTTGGAGTTACAGCGGGATGGGAGAAGTTTGTTTGAAGCACAACTGTTATTCCAGATTTTACAATTTTATGCTGCGAAGAGCGATGAGTTTTTTAGAGCCACAATTGAATCATTAGCCGCGGAGAAAGTTAATGGAGAATGGTTATTAAATGGGTCGCAGATTATTGAGTTTATCCGTTGGGGTTTTTACAAGAAACGCGGGATTCTTGATTTCTTGCGTCAACATGCCGGTAATGGGCTGAAAGTTGCCAAGCTGTTTTCTTTCTTCAGATGGATACGTAAGGGAGCAAAGAAGGGGGCGGAGTATTGGGAAGGGCAAAAAAATATCGTTAAAGGGATTCCTATGATGGATGTGGGCATTGCCCATCAATTATGTGCAATGTTGAACAGCTCAAAGGAATTTGATGATTATGTTGATCGCCGGGTGGCTGAAGATGAAAGAATTTTGAGACAATGGGAAAATGGTGGAATTTCTGGTGTGAGTGAAGATGATTTTCAGCATCTTTTTTATAGTCTCAGCCAAAATATCAGGCAGAGAACTGCAGCACAATTGGAAAAGGAATTTCTGACTATTTTTAAGAAGCAAGGAAGTGCTAAGGATTTGATTGGGACCAAGAAAGTATTGTTGTCTGTTCTTGGCAAAGATGACGCATTGAAGAGTTTTTTATTTTTTCGGGATTATCTTTGCCAAAAAGTTGATGCCGATGGGCAGCCGCTTTTTAATGTGAACAAGATTGGGGTTTTATTATCTTTGACTCAAGAATTTGTTCGGTCCAGCATTGATTTCTGGATGAGCCAAAAGGATGAGGGCCGGTTAATTGTTACAGGGGGAGATATTTTTTGGTCGATTCAGAGGGGCTGGTCAAAGGAGAGGGGGGAATTGTTTACAACCCTGTGGCAAAAACTCAAGTCAAAGGGATTGCCGGTGCGGCGTTTGATCAATACCATTGTTCTTGCTGAAGATTTACACTCGACGTTAGAAAAATATAAGGATATTGTTTCAGGAGAACTGCCTCTCGAGGTATTAAAATTAAAAGCTGCGCTAGTTTCAGGGGTTATGGCGGATGCCAATAGCGGTGTTGAAAAAGGACTTCAGATGGATGTGGAGGATGTAATATTTTTATTTCAGTCCGTTGGTATTTTATCTGATAATGTGGTGAAGTACATTGATGCGTCTCTTGTTGAGGATAATACTCTCATTAAAGAAGTTGAGCGCGGGAAAGTGGTGGAAGATTATGTTTTAAGACGCTTGTTCCTTAGTTTTAGCCTTGATATCCGTCAAAGGATGGCGCAATGGCTCTTGCATCAACCAATCCCAGGGTATGTGCATATTGATATGGAAGTAGACGGCATTCAGTCCCGGTTTGATCAGTATTGTCGGGATTATCGCTGGGCACGTTCTAATGCAGGTATGTATAATTTTTGGGTGAATTGGGAAATAACAGCTGTGTATTTTCGTAAGAAAGCGATGTCATTGAATAAGCGGCTGGGACAATCTGAGCGTGTATTAGTTGATGTTTTACCTGCGTCACCCATAACTCCCTTGCGCGTTGGGGGGGAATTTAGAGCGGGCAGCGGGATGAAGATACCTTGTCAAATAAATATGATGGGACAGACATGGTCA
>JBAXBM010000202.1:0-4155 GCA_037141995.1 Candidatus Omnitrophota bacterium | reverse complement strand
GGCCCATCAAACCACTCGCCGTTTTAACCGGGATAGGATTAGTTTCAATGAACATTGCCTTGATAATCGCCTGAAGTTTCTCTTGTCGGGCTTCCGCTTCCTTGACCTTACCTTTAAGCATCAACTCGACAACTTCTGAAACTTCCTTCGGCATAATATTAGCCAAAACAGAAATCACACCTGTTCCCCCCAACTTCATCATCGGAATCGTGAGGGCATCATCACCGGAAAGAATGTCAAATTTCTTGCCGCACGCCTCTTTAACCGCACGCGCCTGATCCAGATTTCCAGATGCCTCTTTAACACCAATAATATTTTTACACTCTTTCGCCAGACGACAAACAGTTTCGGTTTCAATATTACGCGCACAACGGCCTTCAATATTGTACAGGATAATCGGAATCTTAACGCTGTCAGCAACAGCCTTAAAATGCAAATAAAGCCCCTGCTGCGTGGGCTTGTTATAATAAGGCGTAACAACAAGCGCGGCATCCACACCGGCATCTTCAGCGTGACGGGTCAAACGAACAGCTTCCGCTGTCGAATTTGATCCTGTCCCCGCAATCACCGGGATACGGCGATGCACAACGTCCACCGTAATTTCGATCACCTTGTCATGCTCTTCATGCGACAATGTCGGAGATTCGCCCGTCGTACCGCACGGGACAATCCCTTTGGTCCCATTAACAATCTGGCGCTCAATCAGCTCGGCAAGCTTCCACTCATCCACGCCGTGATCCGTAAATGGTGTTACCAACGCAACAATGGACCCTTTAAACATAACCCCTCCTCGGAATAAAATCCCGCGTTATTTCGCAGGATTTCCATAATAATATTCACCCTTACATATAAAACGGGCATTACCTTTTAGCCAGACATTACTGATCAACGGCTTGGCATCGGCAATATCAAGATCAAAATTCACATCAAGTACTTCACCGCTTTTGGTAAGCACCCGGATAGACGCGCCCCTACATGCAGCAAGTTTGGCTGTACCCTGAAGATAAGCAATCAGTGCCGACGCCACACTCCCGGTCCCGCAGGCCAGTGTTTCCGCTTCGACCCCGCGCTCATACGTACGAACTGCCACATACCCCGCCTTGAGGCGCTCAACAAAATTGACATTGGTTCCCTTGGGCGCAAAAACCTGATGGTATCTAATAAGCCGCCCCAACGACTCTATCTCTATATCCTGTATCCCCTGAACAAAGACAACGGCATGCGGGACACCCGTATTAATGAAATGGACACTCATTTTCTTATCGGCCACCTTAAGCTCAATATCAGCGCGGTAATCTTTCGGCGCACTCAGCTGAACCGATGCCATTTCACCGCTGGCGCTGGCATGAATCTTGCCTGCCAAAGTTTCCATTGTGAATATCTCCGGCACAAGCGCAAACTTGTGCGCAATATAGACCGCCATACAGCGGGCTCCATTGCCGCACATTTCCGCCTCTGACCCGTCAGCATTGATAATACGCATCCTGTGATCCGCAGACTCCGACGATGAAAGAACAATAACGCCATCCGCCCCGATCCCCATATGCCGATCGCAAACATTTACCGTGAAGGAAGGATAATCAATAGATGGCTCATGATCTATGATCACAAAATCATTGCCAGCACCCTGCATTTTGACAAATGGGATCTTCATGCCACTGATCATTTCAAATACTCCGGAATATAAGACCCACGCACAAGATCCTTGAATGTTTCACGTTCCCTGATAATATCCCACGCGCGGCCTTTCACCATCACTTCCACAGGACGCGGGCGTGCATTGTAATTACTCGCCATGGCATAGCCGTAAGCTCCGGCAGAAAGAAGCGCCAGATACGCACCATCCTTAATATCCGGCACCTGGCGGTCATGGGCAAAAATATCCGCACTCTCGCAAACAGGGCCGACAACATCACACACAATCTTGCGAATCCCCGATTTTTTAAGGGGTATAATCTCATGATGGGCGTCATACATCGACGGCCGCACAAGATCATTCATGCCGGCATCCACAATCATAAATTTCTTGAGTCCATTGTCCTTTGTATAAAGCTTCCGCGTCACAAAAATACCCGCATTCCCCACAATAAAACGCCCCGGCTCCATGATCAAACGCAATGTCCGGCCTTTAAAAAGAGGAACAACCTTGCGGGCATAGTCCAAAGCATTCTGTGGTGTTTCATCTTTATAGATAATGCCAAGGCCGCCGCCGATATCAAAGTATTCAATTATAACACCCTGCGCCGCCAAATCATCAATGAACGCTAACGCTTTCTTTATCGCTGTAATAAAAGGAGCCCCTTCAGTAATCTGAGATCCAATGTGAATATGAACACCCCGCAAAGATACGAATGAATATTTCGCACGGCTTAAGAAGATTTTCGTAGCCGTTGCCAGGTCAATGCCGAACTTCTTTTTCAAACTTCCGGTGTTAATCTTGTCGTGTGTCGGCGCATCAATGTCCGGATTAATCCGCAGGGCAATTTTAACCTTCTTACGCTCACCCCCGGCGATACGATTAATATTTTCAAGCTCCGGAAGCGATTCAACATTGAATAAAAGTATTCCTGCCTGAATCGCCAGCAGGATCTCCTCATCCGTTTTCCCAACGGAAGCGAACACCACCTTCTGCATGTCCGCGCCAATCAGCTTGGCCTTGCGGAGCTCGCCCCCCGAAACGATATCAAAACCGGCGCCTTCACCGGCCAATGCTTTAAGGACAGCCAGATTGCCGTTAGCCTTCATCGCAAAACATATTACAGGATCCAGCGGCTTAAATGCCGCGGCAATCTTGCGGTAATGCTCAACAAGTGTCGTGTAACTGTAAATATACGCCGGCGTCCCCGTCTTTTCAACAATAGAAGACACCCGCACATCTTCACAGCAAAGCTCCCTGTCTTTATATTTAAAATCATGAATCGGATGGGATAGCTCGTTCATTTAAGCCTCTTTTTCCAAAGACTGATCTGCGCGCGGACCATATCCGGATTCGTCGAACCAAGAGACTTTTTTATCTTAACAGAGACATCCGGTTTAAGGAGATTTCTCATGTCATCTTCAAACAACATCGAATATTTTTTAAGCTGCCCCACATTCATATCCGAAATTTTCCGCCCGTGATCCAGGCATTCCTTAACCATCGCACCCACCGTGTCATGCGCGTCGCGATAAGACACGCCTTTTTTAACCAGATAATCAAGGATATCCACAGAAAAGAAATATTCACTCGTGATGCGATCCTTGAGGACATCTTTCTTAACCTGTATCCCGCCGAAGACCTGCGCCATGATCTCAAGCATATCTTCAATTGTTTCCACAGTTTCAAAAAGGCCGGGCTTATCCATCTGCATATCACGGTTATACGTCAATGGGAGGGCTTTCATCAAAACCAGGGCCTCAACAAGACGCCCCGGGAACTTTGATGCCGTTCCGCGCACCAGTTCAAGGACATCGGGATTTTTTTTATGAGGCATAATAGAAGATCCGGTGCAGAACTCATCGCTGATAGAAATAAAGTTAAACTCGCTTGTCACCCAGAGGATAAGATCTTCACAGATACGCGTGAGATGCATGCCCGTAATAGCCGCCGCTGACATGATCTCAATAATAAAATCACGGTCTGAAACAGAATCAATGCTATTGGCGGATGTTTTTAAAAAACCAAGTTTTGCCGTAACATAATCGCGATCCGTCGGCAGTGACGTCCCGGACAACGCACATGCCCCGAGGGTATTAATATTTGCGCGCTTAGCGGCATCCTCGAAACGCCCCTTATCTCGGTCAATCATCTCGACATAGGCCAGCATATGATGCGCCAAAAGAACAACCTGGGCGGACTGCATATGCGTGTACGCCGGGATGATAACATCCTTGTTTTTATCAGCAAAATTGACAACAGCCCCCTGAAACTTTCGAATCAATGCCGTGATGTGCGCGAGATGATCCATGCAGTAAAGACGAACATCTGTCACAACCTGGTCATTGCGGGATCGTGCGGTATGCAATTTATCTGCCGGTTGCCCGACAAGCTTCCTGAGCTGAATCTGAATATCCGTATGAATATCTTCAGAAGAAGGGTCGCATATGTATTTTCCATCCTGAACCATTTTCAGAAGCGTCTTGAGGCCCCCCGTGATGGCACTGGCATCCTTCTTG
>JBAXBM010000201.1:0-4158 GCA_037141995.1 Candidatus Omnitrophota bacterium | reverse complement strand
TCATCCATGGGAATACGCCCAGTGGAAGAAGCTATGCGTCAATATGGATTACCATGTTGAGATAGATAAACACTATTACAGTGTGCCATATGTTCTGGCACATGAAGTTGTTTATGCACGGTATACGCGGTATGTAGTTGAGATCTTTTATAACAACAAACGTGTGGCTAGCCATAGTAAAGATCCTCAAAAGCGATATAGCACCCAGCAAGAGCATATGCCAAAAGCACATCAGGAAATTCTTGGTGTGACGGCCGAGAAGCTCATTGAACAGGCCAAAAAGATTGGCATCAAGACCAAGGAATTAATCGAGCATATTTTAGATGACCGTAAATACCCGCCACAAGGCTATCGCTCCTGCCTTGGGATCATTCGATTGGCCAAGAATTATCCCGTTAATCGTCTGGAAAATGCTTGTGGTCGTGCGTTATCGATCGGCGGGTATTCTTACACAAGTGTAGCGAATATTTTAAAGGCGGGTTTAGACCAGCAACCTGTAGTCCAAAGGCCGCAACAGACGAACATTGCCCATGAAAATATTCGTGGGGGCGAATATTTTGGGCTGCAAAACTAATCCAAATAAATGAGAGGAACGTACCATGTTATCCGTATTAACCGAAGACAAATTAAGAACATTAAAATTATATGGAATGCTAAAAGCATTGCAGGAACAGCGTGAAAGTCGCGAGGTCAAAGAGTTAAGCTTTGATGAGCGAATAGGCTTATTGATTGACCGCGAATCCAATGAACGGGAAAACCGGCGTCTGGCGGCCAGATTGCGCCATGCTCGCCTACGACATGATGCCTGTCTTGAGAACATTGATTACGCGCATCAAAGAGGTTTGGACAAGACGCTCGTTAAAACCTTATCAACAGGCCAATGGGTTAGTGATCACCTGAACATTCTGATCACGGGTCCATGTGGCGTTGGGAAAAGTTTTTTAGCTTGTGCCTTATCACACAAAGCCTGCCTCTTGGGCTATAGCGCCATCTATACACGCGCCCCGCGATTATTGAATGATCTAGCCGTGGCCCGTGGAGATGGCCGATATAATCAAATGATGCGCTCTTTGGCCAAGGCCAATGTTCTGGTCATTGATGATTGGGGCCTGGCAGTACTTAATGACGTTGAGCGCACAGACTTGTTAGAGATCATGGAAGAACGATATAACAGGCAATGCACTATTGTGACCAGTCAGTTGCCAGTCAAAAACTGGCATGAAGTCATTGGCAATGCCACGTTAGCCGATGCTATTCTTGACCGGCTGGTTCACAATGCTTATACTGTTGAATTAAAGGGCGAGAACATGCGTAAAGTGACATCCAAAAAGCCCGAAACATCCAAAGATCGCTAACGCAATATTCTTGAAAACAATGTTCTTTTAAAAGAAATGTTTTGATCGTCGCTTCGCTCCGCTGGGGGTGCTGGAAGTGGTAAGAGATTAGCAAATTCAGTGGTAACGAATTATGATCACTTAGTGGTAAGAATTAAGAAATTTGGCACATGGCCCTGTGGAATCGTTTAATGGACGGCTTCGTGATGAATTATTGAATCAGAATTATTTTCTGTGTCTTCAAGAAGCAAAAGGTAAGATCGAAGAATGGCGGATTGAGTATAATACTTTCAGGCCACACAGTTCATTCAGCTATATAACGCCAGAAGAATTTTTAACCCGCATTTTTCAATAGAAAAAGGTAATGCGGGTTGAACCCAGGCCTTTTCTTGACGGTAAAATTGTGGAAGGCCAATTGGAATAACAATGCAGGTTTTTGTGCATGCGGTATCGTCGAGGAATAACGGTTACTGCACAATCCGGGTTTAACGGGATGTGAACAAGAACAGTTTAAAAAATGGTCAGGGATACCCGTTAAATACAAGTAGCCCCTGATGAATCAAAGTGGACCCGCCTGCGACCAATTCGAACCGCAGCCGAGATCACAGCCATGATTGTCATAGAGCCCAAGATACATATCCCGGTTTACCAAAAGATATCCATGAAAGGCAAAGAATTGCGTTTTTAACCCGCATTTTTCAATAGAAAAAGGTAATGCGGGTTGAACCCGGGCCTTTTCTTGACGGTAAAATTGTAGAAGGCCGGTTGGAATAACAACGCAGGTTTTTGTGCATGCGGTATCGTCGAGGAATAACGGTTAATGCACAATCCGGGTTTAAGGATGTCATTTTCTAGCATCGCCCAAAGACTGGAGATTGCCACAAAAACAACTTTACGGGCTTATAATCACATACCCCTATACACCGAGGAACGATGAAGGATCAAAAGCACACCAACCTTTTTGACTTCCCGGTCAATTTCATAGACTACCCGGTAGTCGCCCACTCGATAGCGATACCATCGCACAGACTTTTGTGTTTTTAAAAGTTTAATGTTAGGGCCCTGGAAGGGAGAACCTTCCAAATCCTCAAAACACAGATCAAGACAACGGGCAAGATCATCCGACGCCTTCTTATAAAACTTCTCGGCCTGGCCTAGAAGAATAACCTCAAATCTATCCACGTTTGATCTTTCTCCAGGCAACACCCTTGCCTGCTTTAAAATCATGGCTGGCTTTCATACCATCCGCTATTTCTGCCGAGGTTAAACGATCTCCCACTTTTTCAACGATCAGATCACGAATAAATCCAGTGAATGACTTATACTCACCGTCGCTGATCTCCTTCGCGCGCTCATAAAGTGGCATCGGCAGCCTCACAACAATATCTTTTCTTAATGCTATAGACATAACTCCTCCTTTGATAACAGAAAGATATCACAAAGATATCATAATGTAAAGTGCAAAAATAAAACCCCTTGCAATCTTTAGATCACAAGGGGCAAAATTCCCACCGGCAGGCATATAATGGTCACAAATCTAAACTCAGGTTCTTAACCATATGCACTACAAATACTTATAAATAATGGTGGACACGACTGCGACCAATTCGAACCGCGGCCGAGATCACAGCCAAGATTGTCATTGAGCCTGAAATACAGATACCAGTCTATCAGAAACTCGCCGTTAAGGTCAAACTACTACGACTGCTGGGCATGTCATTCAAAGCTATCGGTCAGAGCCTAGGCATCGATAGCAAAACAGCGATCAGAGCCTGGCATTATCTACGCTGTTAACATGAACAGTCGCCAGGCAGGGAAAACATAGCGACCTTCCCCCATAACCTGAACATCGCCCCCTTGGGAAAGAACCTGGTAATACGGCACTTTAAGCGCATGGGCAAACTTCGTTGCATGTGACGGGATGTCCATTTCTTTGGTCTTCGCCTCAAACAAAGCAAAAGGCTTTCGGTCCTTAACGATGAGAAAATCAATCTCTTCCTTATTCTTATTGCGAATATAGCGCAGATCAAAATCCCCAAGGCCGAGCTCATTGAAGCGGCATATCATCCGCAACAACATAACAGCTAACATATTTTCAAAACGATAGGGCTCGCTCTCAACAAAAGTCCAATCATAAAAATAATACTTCTCTTCTTTCTTAATAGCGCGGGCCACATGTTCGGTCCACGGTTTTATCGAAAAAACGAGATAGATCTTCTTAAATGCATCCAGCCACTGGGTGACGGTCTTGTGATGAACGTCCAGGTCCTCCCGCAAAGAGTTAACGCTTAGCGGCGCCCCAATGCGCTCCGGCAATAAAAGCAATAAATGTTCAACCCCGCGAATATCCTGAATACGGGTCAAATCCCGAATATCTTCGCGCGTTAAAAGGGATGCATAATCCTTGCGCCAGCGCAAAGAGAACCCGGCATTGGCTTTAATGAATGGCTCCGGGAATCCTCCATATGTCAGTAGACGGGAGAACGCCTTCTTACAGCTCGCTTCATCGAATGACATTAATGTTTTAAGGAAGACCTTATCCTGAGCCGATGTGAAGATGGCAGGAGCATCTGCCCGCGGCTTAGAAAGGTCGCCAACCGCTTCAGGCAAGCCAAGTGGAAGAAGTCGATATGAAAAATACCGTCCGATGAGGCTGTCACCTGACGAACGAAAAAAGTCCAGCCTGGCGCTTCCGGTCACAAAGAATATCGCCCGACCTTTAAAAACATCGTAAAACCCTTTAAGGATATTCTTCCAGTTCTTTTGTTTATGGTAATCCATATTGACGCATAGCTTCTTCCACTGGGCGTATTCCCATGGATGA
>JBAXBM010000200.1:0-4190 GCA_037141995.1 Candidatus Omnitrophota bacterium | reverse complement strand
GAACCTTGCCAATCGATATAAACCTCGACCTCAGGCATCACCGGTCATTCCGTTTTCTGCCGATTATACGAGCGCGCTTGGGTAATCCTGCCGTCGCAAGCTGCTGACCAACGCTATCTCGGGCAGGATCTGCAAGCAAGGAGAGATCTTCCAGCAAACCAAGGGCCTGAAGCACAGCAGCATAAATACCGATACTCACCGAAGGATCACCCTTTTCAAGGCGGGAAAGGGTTGGCCGCGATGTCGAAGCCCGCTCTGCCACCACACTCATAGGCAACCTGCGACGCACCCGCGCCTCGTGAACATTGGCTCCAAGCTTGCGCAGCACTTTCCGCACTGCAGACGTTGGTAGATGAGGTGTCGGCATTTGTAATATTGGTATATCCTTAATCTGATATAATGTAATACCATATTTACATTATACAAAAATTCCAGGATGCGCATCGATCCATGATCACTCCTTACTGCCCACATTCCACGATTTCTCTCCCTCCTCACTGCGCTGCTGCGGTTGAGATACCCCCCAGACTCCTTCAACGCTTCACCAGGGCAAAGAAATTCCAAAGAAGTATTCATGAGCAGCGTAATAACGTTGTTCGTTAAATGTTTTTCCGACGGATCTCCTTTTCAATTATTTCCTTTACGAAGAGGATGTTCGCCCAGCAGGCGGTATAGCTTTAATGCCTCGTATCCAGCTTGTCTGCATGACACTCTTACGGTTTGGATATGCGTATGTTCTCTTCCTCTCTTTTGTCTCTGTCGGTATATGTTCTATCTTTGTTTTTCTCCCCGGCAGCACATCGTACACGCAAAATTTTCGTTATACAATAAAGGACGATCAAAACCATGCCCCCAGCTAATTTTCAGCAGCTCTCAAATTTTATCTGGTCGGTTGCCGAACTGCTGCGCGGGCCTTACCGGCCCAGCATTAAAGCAACCGACAGTAAACTTGAGGCCGTCGAACGGCGTGTCATGGAGTTACTTCGGGAGGTGACGTCGTGAACGCATTGGAGTTACTCGAACGCCTTAACCTGCTCGATGAAAATGAATGCATTGAGGCCAAGAAGGCGAGTGAAATCGGAAAATCAGTTTTGGAAACGGTCTGTGCGTTTGCCAACGAGCCGGGCTTGGGAGGAGGCTGGATGCTGTTGGGCGTGATTCGCGAAGAGCAGGCACTGTTTCCGGCCTACGAAGCTCAGGGCATCGAAAACCCGGACAAGATCAGCTCTGATCTGGCAAGTCAGGCTGCCAGTGTATTCAACCAGCCGTTACGACTGGAAATCAAAACAGAAACCCTTGGAGGCAAGCCTGTCATCGTCGTTTTCGTGCAAGAAGCCTCTTCGCAGGATAAACCCATTTATTTCAAAGCACAAGGTCTTCCCAAAGGTGCATTTCGGCGAATTGGCAGCACTGACCAGCGTTGTACTGAGGATGACCTCATTATACTCTACCAAGGCCGTCAACAGGATAGTTTTGATGCCGGGCTGTTGCCAGATGCCAGTTTTGACGATTTCTCGCCTGAAGCTATTGCTGACTTTCGCTTGGCTCGCCGGGAGGTCAACCCTGATGCAGAAGAACTTCGCTGGAGTGATAATGAGCTGATGCAAGCTCTCGGTTGTTGGCGTCGTAATGAACAAGCTCAGTGGTTCCCTACTGTAGCAGGGCTTATTCTGTTTGGCAATTCGATAGCGCTCCGCCGAAGTTTTCCAATGACCAGGGTCGATTACATCCGCGTCCCCGGTCGCGAATGGGTTCCTGACCCCGAACGTCGCTTTGATACCATTGAGATGCGCGATTCTCTGTTTCGCCTTATCCGTCGTGCCCAAGCGGCAATTCTTGATGATCTGCCCAAGGCCTTCGGGCTGGAAGAGGGTTCCTTGCAGCGGCAGGATATGCCGGTTGTCCCACAGCGGGTTATTCGAGAGGCCGTGGTTAATGCTCTGATGCACCGCAGCTACCGGAGTCATGCACCGGTACAGATCATTCGTTACTCAAACCGCATTGAAATCCGTAACCCCGGTTTTTCTCTCAAGTCGCCTGAACACCTTGGGGAGCCGGGTTCGTTGCCGCGCAATTCCAGGATTGCAGCCGCATTGCATGATACTCGCTTTGCTGAGACCAAGGGCAGCGGCGTGCGTGTAATGCGCGAAATGTGCGAACAAGCAGGGCTTGCCCCACCCTTGTTCGAATCTGACCGAGCCAATGATCAATTCATAGTTCGTCTCTTTTTTCATCACTTTCTTGGACCGGAGGATTTGCAATGGCTTGCCCGATTCAAAGATTTGAGCCTTTCTGATGCCGAGGCGCGGGCACTGGTTGTTACCCGAGAAGTCGGAGCTATAGATAATGCGACTTACCGCGAAATTAACAAGGTTGACTCTCTAACTGCTAGTCATGCGTTAAAAAAGCTGCGTGATGCTTCGTTGCTCGTTCAAAAAGGGCGCGGTTCAGCTACCTGGTATCAGCCTACCGAATGGTTTCTTGGGACAACGACAGATTTATCTGCTAACCCGAGTGGCTTATCCAGTAACCCTGGCACCTTATCCAGTAACCCAGGCACCTTATCCAGTAACCCAGGTGTCTTATCCAGTAACCCTAAGCGTTGTGCAATTCTGAATGAATTGCCTGGTGAACTTGCTGCCCGTGTTGGTGCCTTGGGCAAACGACGACCGCCTGAAGAGGTATGCGAACTTGTCGTTGCATTGTGTCGT
Organism: Candidatus Omnitrophota bacterium; assembly: GCA_037141995.1. Lineage (GTDB taxonomy): Bacteria > Omnitrophota > Gorgyraeia > Zapsychrales > Fredricksoniimonadaceae > Fredricksoniimonas. The sequence continues at coordinate 1,479 of JBAXBM010000200.1, read as the reverse complement.
CAACGAATTTTTCGTGTTGAGGAACTGGCGAGCCTGCTTGCACGTACTCCGGAAACTGTTCGTCAGAGCTATCTTCGTCCGCTTTTGCTTGCTGGGCGTATTTCAATGATCCGCCCTGAGGTGCCCAATGACCCTGAGCAAGCGTATCGGTCGGTGGAGGGAGATGAATGATGCAGGTTCATGTCGTCAGTATTACGAAGGCTCAGTAATGGGTGAGCAAGTATCATCTTCGCCAGCCGGGGAGTACGCAAGGCTTACAGCAACTATCAACGGAACCCGTAGCATATTAGCATAATAAAACCCTCCCCGTGATGACACAGAACTATTTTTCAGAGAAGAGTCCGATTCAAATAACCGGCAGTGAAATCAATGAGCTTCAGGATTTTCTCCTTTTGGATGCAGTGCCTGAAGGGGCAATGACTCTCGACTCACTTGACGGATTTTTTACGGCATTGGTTATCGGGCCAGCAATCGTTCCTGCCAATATATGGTTTCCCCATGTTTGGGATATGACTGGAGGCGGAGAGCTGCCCAATTTCGAGAATCCGGAACAGGCTGATCGCATACTGGAGCTGCTGATAAAAATGATGAACAGCATCGCCACGCGGCTCTCCGGTTCTGCGGAGTATTACGCGCCACTTCCTGATACCACTGGGCTTGAGGATGGGGAGGTGAAGGATCTTCTCATCAAGATCTGGGCATCGGGATTTATGATAGGAGTGAACTGTATCGGCTCTGACTGGGTACCGCTTGTTCGTGACAAAAAGTTCTCAATCCTGTTGTCTTCGATTTACACGCTCAGCTTCAGGCCAAATGATCCCGTTCCGTTGCCATCGAAGACGTTCCGGGAGGTTTGGGAGAACGTGTCGTATTGTGTGATGGCAATCGATGAATTCTGGAACACTTACCGGCAGCAGGAGCAGGCAAAGGCAAAAGGCGTGGTGATTGCCGACGAAGCAGAGCGAACCGGACGCAATGAGCCATGCCCCTGCGGCAGCGGCAAAAAATTCAAGAAGTGCTGCGGGAGGTAATTTTTATTCGCAGCTCAATCAACCAGTGTTCCGTTAATGAACTTGTGAAGAATACTTGATATATAAGTCTGATACGGCAAACCTTCTTTGATGGCCTCTCTTTGCAGCTCGGTGAGGTCTCTTTCAGAAATCCGAATATTCAGCCGTTTATCCTTCTTCAAAGTATTGCGAGCGTACCCGACCAGCTCTTTTCTTCTTTTTGAAAGGTCGGCAACAGGAACCCATTCACCGTTTTCAAAGTTATCCAGTATTTCCTTCTCTTCTTTGGTCAGTTTAGCCTTCATGTTCTTCTCCAGGATATTGCCGTGTTGCCTTACGGCTCGGAATAATGGTTTTCAGAAACAACCCTTCCTCATTTGTAATCGGAAATGTGATCGGAAAACAAGAATAAGCTAAAAACGGAAAATAAGAATCACTCAGAGTTAGCGCAAAATAACATGAGCCAGGT
>JBAXBM010000199.1:0-4191 GCA_037141995.1 Candidatus Omnitrophota bacterium | reverse complement strand
CAGGTCAAAAGGATCTGCGCGCAAACCCGGCCGCGCTTCTTAAAAAGATCACCGTAACGGCGCATAAGCAACGCCTGCCCCACGGCCGCGGCGGCTTGCAATGACGGGGTATCCGTTGGGCGGACGCGTGTTCCCATCTCGCCCAGGCCAAGGGCTATGGCCCCTGAACTGACGAAAACAACCTCCATGCCATTATCTTTAAGGTCGCAAATCTGACTAACGAGAGATTTTAAAGAAGTTTCATGCGGCTTCATCAAGTGGTTCGCCAGAAGGCTTGACCCCACCTTGATAACCACGCGCTTTAATTTTCGAGGGAACCTGCGCCGCATAATCACTCACTCTTGGCAGAGGCCTTAAGAATGGCCGCCATGGCATCAACCAATCCCTTGATGCCTTTATGTTCTAAAGCCGAAACCTCAATGATATCAACGTCAAATTTCTTTTTAAAACGCCTCAGATGCTTCTTGGCTGCCGGGAGGTCCATCTTGTTGGCGACAACGATCCTCTGCTTGTGCGCCAGAAGGTCGCTGTACTGTTCCAGTTCATACACAATCGACTGGTAATCCTCCAGCGGATCGCGCTCCTCGGAACCGGCCATATCAACAACCTGGACCAGCACCTTGGTACGCTCCGCATGCTTTAAAAACTTGATGCCCAGCCCTTTGCCCAGATGGGCCCCTTCGATTAATCCGGGAAGGTCCGCCACAATAAAACTAAAGGTGTCCGTCTCCACAATCCCCAATACCGGATGTTTTGTGGTGAACGGATAATTGGCAATCTTCGATTTAACTTTAGAAATATTATTAATGATGGTCGATTTACCCGCGTTGGGAAACCCCACCAGCCCGACATCGGCAATGATCTTAAGCTCCAGGCGGATGATCTTTTCTTCACCCGGCGTCGGCGGATGCACCGTCTTGCGGCGTTTGTTGCCAATCCCGCCGGCTCCGCCCTCGGCAACAATGACGCGTTCACCGGGCGTGGAAAGATCACGGATCAAGAGGCCCGTCGTATCATCCCATATCACCGTCCCCACCGGGACACGCAAAAAACAGTCATCCCCTGTGGCGCCGGTTTTGCCGCTGCTGCCGCCGTGGCCGCCGCGCTCGCCCTGGTAATGCTGTTTGAACCTGTAATCAAGGAGGGTCTGGATATTGGGATCAGCGCCGAAAATAACACTTCCGCCACCACCGCCGTCGCCCCCGTCCGCGCGGGGATACCGCATCCACAAATCGCGGTAGTGACTTTCACACCCCTTGCCGCCGCCGCCTGCCTTGACATAGATGCGTGCGGTGTCGACGAATGCCATAAGATTCCCGCTATTTCGCTGCGATGCTTGTGATCTGAAGTGCCGTAAGGTCCTGACGATGACCGATGGCTTTACGTGCGTCCTTGCGCTTCTTGAACTTAAAGCTGATGTCCTTGTCGTCACGGAAATGACGGACAATCTTGGCTCCGACGGTGACACCCTTGACAAAAGGGGAACCCACACGGACATCTTCACCATTAGCATAAAGAAGGACTTCCGCGATATCAAAAGCCTGTCCGACCTCGCTATCGAGCTTGGGCGCGTCGATCAAATCGCCTTCGGCGACCTTGAACTGAAAAGAGCCCACCTGAATGACTGCGTACATACTTGAAACCTCCGGTACTTTGTTAGATCTGTTCCCGCTCCATCTCAGGGAGCCTGCTGTAAAGATGTTGTATTATATATAAATACCTGATTTTTGCCAGAAAAAAGATCTTGCCGGCTTTTTTCAGTCAATCTTGACACGTCCGCGGCCGTGGCAATACGGGCATTCAGCAAACTTCAATGATTCAATGGTCTTACCCGCGCGCTCACGGGTCATCTCCACAAGGCCGAGGCTTGAAATCTTATTCACCTCAGTTTTGGAAAGATCCCTGGCCAGTTCTGCCCGGAGCACATCCAAAACCTTCCGTTTGTGATCTTCCCGCGACATATCAATAAAATCAATCACAATAATGCCGCCGAGATCCCTGAGGCGCAGCTGGCGCGCGATTTCAGGCGCAGCCTCAATATTAACATTAAACGCAGCATCTTCCGGAGACGCAGACGTTTTGTACCGGCCGCTGTTAACATCAATGACCGTCACACCCTCTGTCGGCTCAATGACCAGGTACGCCCCCGTCTTCAAAAAAACTTTCTGGTCATAGATCCTGTCAAGCTCCGCCGAAACCTTGTGCGCCTCAAAAATAGAAGCCTCACCGCCGTAATAATGTATCTTCTTGAGCGCCGGCTTACCCACAAGCGACTCCACATACTTGACCAGTTTTTCGTGCTCTTCCTTCGAATCAATATGAACGCCTGTAACTTCCTTGCGGAAAAAATCGCGGACAACCTTCCAGATAATATCGCCTTCCTGATAAATGATGGCAGGCGATTTCTTTTCCTTGGCAAGCTTGACAACTTTTTGCCATTTTTCATAAACAAAACGCGCGTCATTCAGCAACTCTTCTTTTTCCTGCCCGAAAGAAACAGTACGGATAATAAATCCGCCGTCTTTAACAAAATCGCACGCTTTAATAATATCACGCAGCCGCTGTCGCTCCTCAATGGATTCGATCTTCTGCGAAACACCAATATGCTTGTCATACGGCATGTACACCACGAATCGTCCCGGAATAGAAAGATGGGTTGTCAGGCGCGCGCCCTTGGTTCCAAAAGGGTCCTTTTCAACCTGAACCAGCACTTCCTGCCCGACCTTGAGCGACACAGGGCGATCCTTGCCTGCCTGATCCCGCCCTGAACGTCCGCGCCCTCGGCCACGGCTCCCGCCGGAGAAATTTTCGGTCTTGCCCTGCGCTGCTTCAGCCGTTTTTGGAATATCTGTCGCCTCAAGTGCTGCGGCAGGAGCTGGCGGAGGCGCATTCCCCTCAGTATCCACCGCTGGAGGCGGCACTTTAGGCTTACGGTTTAATAACTTGTCAAAAAAACTTTGAGCCGCCGCACCCGGGCCGTTAAGATTATCAAAATCCTGGACATAAGGATGATCAGCATCTGTTAAATACAAAAACCCGTTGCGCTCCTGCCCGATATTGACAAAAGCGCCATTGATTGACGGAAGGATGGATTCAACTTTGCCCTTGTAAATATTGCCCAGGGTCGAGCGATGCCGGTCAATCTCAATATAAAAATCATCAAGATGCTTGTTTTCAACGATGGCCACACGCCGCTCACCGTCCGCTACATGAATGAGGATCTCTCTGGACACGCTTACTCCTTAAATATGATAAAATTAAAAATCCCGCCTAAGGCTTATTGAAGGACACTGCCTGTTGTCATCGTATACGTTGCCCCCGCAGACTTTCCCGCATGAAGAGGCGCTGCCGTAAACGCATAAGAAGCGGGCGTGAACGTGCATGTGTATAAATACCCTGAAATAGATTGACCGCACGGATTTTCCGTAATAAACGGCGGCGTTGCCCCAGTCAACGCAAACACATCCGACGGATATTTACCGGCATTGGTCCTGGCATACGCCTCTGCCCCTGTGGAAAGGCGCAAAAGCGTGGCACGGGCACGGGTTTCATTGGCGGCAACTCCGGACCTCAACGCGCCAGGAATAATAATTGTCGCAAAAAGCACAACGACAGCCACGATGATCATAATTTCAATAAACTCAAAACCTTTTTTCTTCATAACATCTCCTTGAAAATTTTTATCAACAGGCACGGCACCGCATCACCGAAAAAATTCGCACAAGCCAATAACACAAAATATAAATAATTATATTATCACATCATGAATAAATCCTGAACGATTAAAAATCAAGGAACATAATTGAGATATTTCCTGTCTCCCCGGACTTGCCGGCCGCTCGTTTCAGATTCACTCAGCGGGGCGTATACGCATCCGTTTCCAGGGCAGACTTTTTCTTATCAAGGGCAATCATCTCCTTACGCAATCCGTCCAATTCCTGGTGAAGCGCCGTATTCCGTGCCGACACAGCTGCGATCTCATCTTTATGGTCAGCCTCCGCAGCCGCCCGCGCCTCCTGCAGGCGCTTGAATTCTTCATCCCCGGCCTTCTGCCGTGACAGCACTTCAAATTCCAGGCTATGATTACGCTCCGTAATGGCCTGGACCTCGCTTTCAATGCGCGCCACGCGTAAATCGCTATTATCATCCTGACTTAACTGATCCATTTCCGCCTGAGCCGCCGCCGCGCTG
>JBAXBM010000198.1:0-4206 GCA_037141995.1 Candidatus Omnitrophota bacterium | reverse complement strand
CTGCGCTCAATCTCGGCAAGCCGGGCCGATTCAATCGCCAAGCGCTCGTAAGCAGCCATACGGTAATGCTTGACAACATCAGCGATCACGGGACTGGAATATTCAAGGAGCACCAATGGATGACGAAGAGACACAAAACTCTGATAATCCTTGTCCTGACGCAGGGTCTTAACGAGGTATTTATCAAGAGCGGCATCAAGATCGCGCAAAGCACTCGGACGCGCCATTCCCACCGCTGACAACAACTTAACCTCCGAAACCCTTTCCTGCTGTTCATGATGATCAATCCCGGGAGCCTGAAAATAATAACTGCCGGAATCATCTTTCAGCGCATCCCGCAACGAGGTGTCCGCCGGGCGGGTACGTTCAAAGATATCGCCCCTGGCCCAGCCCATGGCATGGACCATCAGGAATCCAACAAGAAGAAAATACCGGTGAACTTTCATTCGGACATTCTTTCAAGAACACCCTGCGCCCTGGCAATCTTCTGCAACCGCTCTTTTTGCCAGTCCAGATACTTCCGGGCCGTTAATTCATTGGGATCATTCAGAAACATTTCAACAACCATCGGCGGCGATCCGCCTCTTTCCGACCATAAAGGATCTGCGGCCACATATCTTTCCTCCTGCACTTTTCTTAGAGAAAAATAATCAATCTTATCCATGCCAAACAAATTTGCAAACGCGCAGGAAGGAAAAATGATCCCGCCGGCCATCAGAACAGACAGCATTCCTTTTTGCGCCAGTATAGCCATACATACCTCCCGTCCCGCGCCGTAGCCCCGCCATCCCAGAATACCGGATCTGCACCGATAGCCATACACGATTTCTTGACGGGTGAAACCATTTGCAGGCAGTCAGCACGGATATCCGGCCAAAAAAGCACCGGCGATATGACGCGGTGCGGCGCCTGCGGCTTAAGCGCCGCGATATCCACGGCCCTGAAAGCGGCAATGGCAGAGCCCGCCGGAGCGCTTGCATGGACTGAAAACCCGGTACGGGGATAGAGCGGCCCCCACACCCCCAGGCACAACCCCGGGAACAAATCACCGTAACGCCCGCAGACAGCTGCCGCACTTCCCGTCATGCGCGATAAAGGATGCCTGCTTTCTTCCCGCGCATCCCGCCATTCCTCCCTGTCCTGTTCACTTAAATAACTGATTTTACCGCCCAGGTCAGGCATGCCTTCACACGGCGCTTCAATCATCAGTGAAAAAGCATCAGAAAATGGAAATCCAAATACATGCGCCTCGTTCACCTGAAGATTTGTTGTATCTGATTGCCCCGGCACCCCGCAGGATGAAGATACGGGCTGTTGCCCCGTCATCAACGACACTATGCCTTTAAATTCCTCAATCCCTGATTGACCTGGATGCCTGGTCGTCTCCACCATCAACACCGGCTGCCAGTACCGCACCCTGATCCCCGCATACGGCGGCGTACTCCTCCGGCAGGCCCCGGCAACCTGAAACCGCACACAAGACCAGTCTGCCCGCGCCGCCAAAGCCGCAACATTTTCATCCGCCTGCGCCGAAAGATGCCATGACAGCACAAATAGAATAATACAAATAATCCGCATATCAGGACCTGATAATCCAGTACAAGGCCAGCGACGGCTGAATATTATTATGCGGAAGGCCGCCCCCAGCCGCTGCCGTTAATCCCGGCCGCTGCGCAGTGATAAGCGGTGAAGAATGCCCGTCATACCGGCTCCCTGTCCACGGCGATTCATTATACCCGTGAGAATGCGACGGCATTTCCGCAACAGTCAAACGATGGGACTCCTCGCCGAATTTCCCTCCCAACACCCGGGCGCCGGCATCGGTGATCACATTAGCCGCAACCCCGCCCATATTATCAAGCCCTACAGGCGTACGCCCCCGCAAGTCAGGAAGATTAAATGTCGCCCCTCCATCACCGGCGCCATATACTGTCCCTATCACACCAAACAATCCTTTATACGCCGTACGCGATACGGCCCGGCCATCGCACAATAACCATCCTGACGGGATATCCGCTGACGGCCACGGGACAATCGTCCCTGTGGACGCCGGTGATTCCGCACCGGGCGGCGTTACCGTAAAACTAACATCCGTCCCGTTGGCAACCCCCATCGGCAATACGGCCGCCGCCGCGGATGCCGCATCCGCCGGCAACACGGTTAACACATCAAGCCGCGCGCCTGTCCGTTGCAGGACATACACATTCCCGAATATATTCTTGCCGCCCCAAGCTGTATCCAGAAGTCCGGCAGACCGCAGAGTATTAATGCTGTCAGGCCATTCATTATTATCGATATAATAAACCCTGGCGGCATCCGCCAACTGAGACATCTCCAGCGCCGACTTCTTCCCTCCCTCAAGGCGCATGGAACGAACAAAGTCCGGTACAAGTGCCCCTGCCATGATCATGGTCATAAATAAAACCATGGAAAGTTCGATTAACGTAAATCCCCTCCTAACGCGCCAAGGCATTCTTTTTTCCATAAACAAGCCGCGCCGCTTGACCGTAAGAACGGCCGGCTGACACCCGCACACGATCATAGGCTCCTCCTTTCCTAATCAGACAATAATCTGCTCCCGATAAAAACAGCTGATGCCCCGACGGGATCTCTGTTTCAATCCATAAACGCCGCGCATCTGAAGCCAACACATAAGGACGGCCCCAATCATTAGCCTCCGGCATCCGCGGCAGCATCTCGCGGATATCTTTCCAGGAAGATGGCCAGGCCCCATGAATCGCGTCATATTGACAACCGGCGGCCAGCAAAGACGACATATCCAGCAATGTCCGCCGGACACGGGCCGTCTGCCCCATCTTTACCGCAGGCCATGCAATCCCGGCAGCCAACACCGCCGTCAATACAAAGGCAAGCGAAAGCTCCCACAAACTGATACCGCGCGGCATTAAAATGTCGCCTTCCACACCTTACCTGTCTGGTCATAACTGATGACCTCTGCCCTGGCCTGGAAAACACCGCTCAAATCCGTCCCCGCAGAAGATGGGACCGCGGCAAGAGAAATATCCACTTTGGTATTATCCGCCGGGTTCGCCGCCACCGTATAATCCCCCCCGAAACTGTTGGACATGGCCGGTTCAAAACTCCCAGGTAAAAATCCCGCTGTCTTAAGCGCCGCCACACTGATTCCCGTATACGTCAGATTCTGCCCTGAAAGGTAATTCTGTGACGCAACTCGCAGGGTATCTACGGCCTGAACTTCCCGCTGGATCCTGAATTTGTTCATCATCCCCCCGCCGGCCGCAACAACACTGACAAGCACGGCCACCAATCCAATAGAAATCGCCAGCTCTATCAGTGAAAAACCTCTGTTGTTCCATCTGTTCACTTTCATTTTTTTCTCCTTTAATTTACGGTTTTAACATCCCCACTTGGGAAAGATTCGCATAAACAGGCTTTAAAAATGCCAGTGCCATGACCATAACAAAAGAGGCACACACCGTTAACAATGCCGGCTGAAGTGCCCCCGCCAGCATGTTGATACGCATTTCAAAAGAACGGTAATACCACCTGAACACGCGCTCGCAATAATCATCATAACGCCCCATTTCCTCTCCCAGACGAATCGTTTCGACCACAAATCGCGGAAAATATCCCCCCCGCGCCATGGCACCGGAAAATGAATACCCGCCGGAAAGTCGCTCCCGGCACTTCACCATTTCCTTCCCGGTCATATTCCTGGCAGACAAAGCCGCCTCACCTAGAGCCGCATCTAAAGAAATTCCGCTGCGTAAAAGCACAAAAATATCAAAGAAACATAAAGCGATATCCAGATCCCGGCACACCTGCCCTATCACAGGAATTCTGCTTAAAACAAGATGCCCGACATCAGGATATCGACGGATTAAACCTCCGGATAATAAGATCACGCCAGCCCCTGCACACAATACAGGGATCCAGGCCTCTCTGATCAAGGCGCTGATTGCCAGCAAACTCCTTGTTAAGAAACTGTCCATGGCCGCCGCAGGCAAAAGAGGTTGCAGTTGGGGAACAACAACCTGTGAAATGTACACCAACGCTACACAAAGAAGAACAATGACACCGGCAGGATAAAGGAATGCCTGCAGGCACTGGCTTTTCAATCGTTCTGAAAGGTCAAAGTGATCAGCCAAAAGCATCATGACTTGCGGCAAACTCCCGGCGTGCTCGCCGGATCTTAACGCATTGACCGCGATAGCCGGGAACAGG
>JBAXBM010000197.1:0-4235 GCA_037141995.1 Candidatus Omnitrophota bacterium | reverse complement strand
ATCACGGATATCAACACATGTTTCAAGCTGTTCAGGTCTGCGGATATCCGGGCGCTTTCCATTGTTTCCACCCGGTTTGCTTTTGAAACAGAAGTGACAGCCAAGCTGGTAAAAAAAGGGCTTCGCATCCTTGAAATCCCTGTTGCGTATGAGGCCAGATCTGTGGCGCAGGGCAAAAAGATCAACTGGCCCACAGCTTTAGGTATGTACTGGGCCATTATCCGTTTTCGCTTAGCGGATTGATTTTTTATATTTGCATTTCAAATGTATTATGAGTAAAATAACGTTTCTTTCATTCATATTTAATATATAGTGATTTAAATCAAACATCTTTAACACGTTTTGGAGTTCTGCCATGAGCATCGGTTTGCCGCCCAAACAGGGCCTGTATGATCCGCAATTTGAACATGACGCCTGCGGTGTTGGTTTTGTTGTGAACATCAAGGGGGGCAAGTCCCATGAAATCGTCCGTCAGGGCATCAAGATCCTTGAGAACCTGACCCATCGCGGGGCGTGCGGCTGTGATCCATTGACCGGGGATGGCGCCGGGATCATGGTTCAGATGCCGGACAAGTTCCTGCGCCGCGCGTGCGCGCGCCTGAATATCGCTTTGCCGCCGGTCGGCGACTACGGGTGCGGTATTGTTTTTTTACCGACCAGCCTTCAGGAGCGCAATGATGTCGAAGGCTGGACCGAGCATATCATTCATGAAGAAGGCCAGAAGTTCCTGGGCTGGCGCGAAGTTCCCCACGATCATACGAAAATCGGGCATGTGGCCTGTTCATCCGCGCCGGCATTCAAGCAGATTTTTATCGGCCGCGGGGTTGACACACCGGCTGAAAGTTTTGAGCGCAAGCTTTATGTGATCCGCAAGCGCATTTATAACAAGGTTCAGGATTCCCGCCTTAATCAAAAGAGTTTTTATTACTTCTGCAGCTTGTCTTCCAGGACCATGGTTTACAAGGGTCAGCTCATGGCCGAGCAGGTGGATACATTTTTTAATGATTTAAGGGACCCGGATTTTATTTCTGCTTTGGCCTTGGTTCATTCCCGTTACAGCACGAACACATTTCCGACATGGGCCCTGGCGCATCCGTACCGTTTGATTGCGCACAACGGTGAAATTAATACCCTGCGCGGCAATATTAACTGGATGCGGGCCCGTGAAAAGCAGTTTGTCAGTGAGGCTTTTGGCGAGGATATCAGGAAAGTCCTGCCGGTGGTGGAGCCTTTCGGCAGTGATTCCGCCACGTTTGATAATGCGCTTGAACTGCTTGTCCTGGCGGGGCGGCCTTTGCCCCAGGCGGTCATGATGATGGTGCCTGAGGCGTGGGTTGGGCGTGAGGATATGCCGGCAGAAAAGAAAGAATTTTACGAATATCACGCAGCGATGATGGAGCCCTGGGACGGCCCGGCCTGCATCGCGTTCACTGACGGGCGTTATATCGGCGCGGTCCTTGACCGCAACGGCCTGCGTCCGTCACGTTACACCATTACCACGGACGGCCTTGTCATTATGGCGTCCGAGACGGGTGTGCTTGCGGTTGAGCCGGAACGTGTGGCAAAAAAATGGCGCTTGGAACCTGGGAAGATGTTTTTAATTGATACCGAGGAAGGCCGCATCATTGATGACAGTGAGCTGAAGAATGCTTATGCCAGAAAGCAGCCGTACGGGCGATGGATCAGGGATAATATTGTTGATATTAAGGATCTTCCCGCGCCGCGCAAGGTGTCGGTCCTGAATGAAAAAACACTGGTTGAACGCCAGCGCGTGTTTGGCTATACGCAGGAAGACCTGAAGATTATTCTCAAGCCCATGGCTGAAAACGGCGAAGAGGCGACGGGGTCGATGGGCGCGGACAACCCTGTGGCTGTTTTATCGGGGCGCCCGCAGCTTCTTTATAACTATTTCCAGCAGCTGTTCGCCCAGGTTACGAATCCGCCGGTTGACGCGATCCGTGAAGAAGTGGTGATGGCTGAAAATGTTTATTTGGGGTCTGAAAGCAACATCCTCGCTGAAACCCCGGATCATGTGCGGCGGCTGCGCCTGCCCCGGCCGATACTTTCCAGCCGCGAGCTTGAGCAGATTGTTCAATTGAGTACCGCGCATCTGAAGGCGGTGCTGATGCCGATCCTTTTCAGGAAGGCTGACGGCGCCGCAGCGCTTGATGCGGCGATGGAAGCTCTTTTTGTAAAGGCGGACAAGGCTGTGGCTGACGGGTATAACATCCTTGTTCTTTCAGACAGGCTCGCGTCTGAAAAGGATGTTCCGATCCCGGCGCTTTTGGCCTGCGCGGGATTGCACCATCATTTGATCCGCCGGGGGACGCGGACGAAAGTGTCGGTTGTCCTTGAAACAGGGGAGGCGCGCGAGATGCATCACTTTGCCTGCCTTATCGGTTACGGGACCAACGCCGTTAATCCCTATCTTGCCATGGAGACGATTGAGGCAGAATTAAAAAGCGGTCATTATGCCAAGGACCTTGACCTGGTGCATGCCCAGCAAAATTATATCAAGTCTATCCGCAAAGGGCTTTTTAAAGTTATTTCCAAGATGGGGATATCTACCATTCAGTCTTATTGCGGGGCTCAGATTTTTGAGGCGGTCGGGCTCGGTGAGGCGCTGGTGGCAAAATATTTTACCGCGACGCCTTCCCGCATCGGCGGGATTGATGTGATGACAGTTGCCGAGGAGTCTCTTCGCCGCCATGCGCAGGCGTATCCGGCCATTGCGCCCATGAATGATCTTCTGGACGAGGGAGGGCTGTATCACTGGCGCAAGGACAGCGAATTCCATCAGATCAATCCGGAAGTGATCGCGACGCTCCAGCAGGCAGTGCGTACCGGCGATTATCAGCTTTTCAAGAAGTACGCGCGACTGGCCAACGGCGAAGACCGCGCGGCCGCCAATATCCGCGGGTTGATGCGTTTCAAGAAATCCGCCGGGCCTGTGCCGCTGGCCGAGGTTGAACCGGCCGCCGTGATCGTGAAGCGTTTTGCGACGGGCGCGATGAGTTACGGCTCTATTTCCAAGGAAGCGCATGAAACGCTCGGGATTGCCATGAACCGGCTGGGCGGCTTTTCGAATACGGGAGAGGGCGGTGAGGATCCGGCGCGCTTTATACCGGAGGCTAACGGGGACAGCCGGCGCAGCCGTATCAAGCAGGTGGCCCAGGGGCGTTTCGGCGTTAACATTGAATATCTTGTGAATGCGGACCAGCTGCAAATCAAGATGGCGCAGGGCGCCAAGCCCGGTGAGGGCGGCCAGTTGCCGGGCCATAAGGTGACAAAAGAAATCGCGGGCACGCGCGGCACAACCCCCGGTGTTCAGCTTATTTCTCCGCCGCCGCATCATGATATTTATTCGATCGAGGATCTTGCGCAATTGATCCATGATCTCAAGAATGCCAATCCAAAGGCGGATGTCAGCGTTAAGCTGGTATCCGAGATCGGCGTGGGAACGATCGCGGCCGGTGTTTCCAAGGGCAAGTCGGATCATGTGCTTATTTCCGGTTTCGAAGGGGGTACCGGCGCTTCGCCGCAGACGTCCATCAAGCATGCCGGTTTGCCCATGGAGCTCGGGTTGGCCGAGGCCCAGCAGGTCCTGGTGATGAATGACCTGCGGGGGCGTATCCGTGTCCAGACCGACGGCACGCTTAAAACCGGGCGTGACGTTGTGCTGACGGCCATGCTCGGCGCGGATGAGTTTGGTTTTTCAACGATCACGCTGGTGTCGCTGGGATGCGTCATGTTGCGCAAATGCCACCTTGATGCCTGTTCTGTCGGCATTGCGACCCAGGATCCGGCCTTGCGCAAAAATTTCCGCGGCAAGCCCGAATATGTTGTCAATTTTTTCATGTTTGTTGCCGAGGAGGTGCGGGAGCTCATGGCAGAACTGGGGGTCAGGACATTTGACGAGTTGATCGGCCGCGTTGACATGCTTGAGCCGGTGGATGTGATCCATCACTGGAAACTAAAAGGGATCGACCTGACAAATATCCTGCACAAGCCGGATGTGCCGGCGCATGTGCCCCTGCGTCACTGCATGAAACAGGATCACGGGCTGGAAAAGGCGCTTGATAACGCGCTGATTTCCCGGTGCCGGGAGGCTATTGAGAAAAAGCTGCCTGTGGCGTTTGAGTCGCCTATCAGCAATGTCAACCGTACGGTCGGCACCATGCTGAGCTCGACCATCGCGCGCCGGTACGGGATGGCCGGGCTTCCGGAAGGCACGA
>JBAXBM010000196.1:0-4257 GCA_037141995.1 Candidatus Omnitrophota bacterium | reverse complement strand
TTGTCAAGAATCCGGAATGGTTTGATGTTATTGTAACGGATAATATGTTCGGTGATATTATCACGGACCTCGCGGCCATGATCCAGGGGGGTATGGGGATCGCGGCCGGCGGGAATATAAATCCTGAAGGGGTTTCGATGTTTGAGCCTATCGGGGGCTCGGCACCGAAGTATACCGGTAAGAATGTTATTAATCCGCTGGCGGCTATCGGGGCCGGGGCGCTGATGCTCCGTGAGCTTGGAGAAGGCGTTGCCGCAGATGCGGTCGAGACGGCTATCCGTACGGTGGTGACCACTAAAATTAAGGATCTTGCTGCGGGGAAAATGGGTTATTCCACGTCGGAAGTGGGGGATCTTGTTGTAAAGGAATTATTATGAAAAAATATGTTGTAGCTATTCTTGGGGCACGTTCGGCTGTCGGCCAGTGCATGTATGATATTGTGCAGCAGCGTAAATTCCCGGTTAAAGAACTCAGACTGATTTCTCCGAGCGGAGCCAGCGGCAAGATGTATGGCCTTCCGCTTTTACCGCTCGATAAGGATGTGTTTAAAGGCGTGGATGTGGTCTTGAGTTCTCCCGGTGCGGATATCAGCCGGGAGTGGTCTCCCGTGGCGGCCCGGGCGGGTGCTGTTGTCATTGATAACACCAGTTACTTCCGCATGGACAAGGATGTGCCGCTCGTAGTTCCTGAGGTTAATCCGGAAGATGTTAAATGGCATAAAGGGATTATTGCCAATCCCAATTGCTCTACGATCCAGATGGTGGTGGCGCTGAAACCGCTGCATGATTATGCCAGGATAAAACGTGTTGTTGTGTCGACTTATCAGGCGATCTCCGGAGCTGGTTCCGAAGCGATTGATGAGATGCGTCATCAAGTCAAGGGTGACATGGCCGTTAAGAAGCTTGCGTATCAGATTTTGCATAATCTTATCCCTCAAATCGATGTGTTTCTTGACAACAGTTACACCAAAGAAGAAATGAAGATGGTTCATGAGACATGCAAGATTATGCATGATGATTCGATTAGGGTTACGGCAACGTGCGTGCGCGTGCCGGTTTTTAATTCTCATTCCGAGTCTGTGAATATTGAAACTGAAAAAAAATTAACGCGTGCCAAGGCGATTGAGCTTTTATCTAAAGCGCCGGGCGTTATTGTGGTGGATGAGCCTGCGGCCAAGAAATATCCCATGCCTCTGGATGCGGATGGAAGGGATGAAACATTTGTCGGGCGTATCCGTGAGGATGAATCTATTGCTAACGGGTTGAATCTTTGGGTTGTTTCAGATAATCTTCGCAAGGGCGCGGCGCTGAATGCTGTCCAGATTGCGGAGAAGCTGATTGAATATCAGATGATCTGATGCTGAGGACATTTAAGGTAACCCTGGAATATGATGGGACTGATTTTAACGGTTGGCAGTTGCAGGCCAACGCGCCGCGAACAGTTCAGGGTGAGATAGAGGCTGTTCTTTTTAAGATTTTTGGTGAGGTCAGGATTCCCGTGATCGGTTCCGGTCGTACGGATCGCGGTGTTCATGCGCGCGGTCAGGTGGCGCATTTCCGTGTAAAAACAGGGATGGCGCCTGATGAATTGATGCGCGCCATGAATTATAATCTCCCCCGCGATGTTGTTGTGGTAGGGATTGAGGATGTCCTGTCCTCTTTTCATGCCCAGCGGAGCGCGGTCTCGAAGGTTTACACGTATACGATCCTTAATCGTTCATATGCAACGGCGCTTGAACGTTACCGCTGCTGCTTTTTTCCCCGGAAAATCAATATGAGGCTTTTGCGTCAAGAGGCGGCATGTTTTGTCGGCCGGAAAGATTTTCGTTCTTTTGCCAATGTTGATCCGTCGCGCACGGGAGGAACGGTGCGGACGATCAAACGGCTTGAAGTGAAGAGGGCCGGGGATTTTATTCGCATTACCATTGAGTCTGACGGTTTTTTGTACAAGATGGTGAGGAACATTGTTGGGACACTCCTTGAAGTCGGAGCGGGGCGGTTTCCTCCCGGGAGTGTCAATCAAATGCTTTCGGCAAAGAATCGGCAGGCGGCTGGCCTGGCGGCATTGCCTCAGGGGCTTTGTTTGGAAGAAGTAAAATATTAGGAAAATGATTTTTTGTTGACTTCTATTAATTGTGTGGTATAGTTGAGGCTCATTATTTAATTGAATATTTGGGAGCGGGTTTACCGCCAGCCCAAGCTTCGGGTAAAATTTAAGAGAGTAGAACATGGCAGTCCAAAAGACATCACTTCCAACACCAGAGCAAATCGCGAAGAAATTTCATATTGTCAACGCTGAAGGAAAAGTTCTTGGCCGTCTTGCGACCAAGGTGGCGTCGATCCTGCGTGGTAAAAACAAGCCGGCTTTTACCCCTTTCATGGATACCGGAGATCATGTCATTATTATTAATGCTGAAAAAATCCGTGTGACCGGCAAAAAGACGAATGATAAATTTTATGATCGTTATTCCGGATTTCATTCCGGTTTAAAGAGCATCAGATTTTCTGATATGCTTGAAAAGAATCCTCATAAAATCCTGGAACTTGCCATTCACCGGATGATTCCAAAGGGGAAACTCGGCAGCCGCGTGAAAACGCATCTTTATGTGTATGCCGGAGCGGACCATCCGCACAAGGCGCAAAAACCCGTTCCACTTGATATTTAATTTTGTAGATCAGAGGAGTCGTATCAATGGTTGAAGTCGTCAAGTATGCAGCAACCGGTCGTCGTAAAACAGCAGTTGCGCGTGTTATTATTACTCCGGGTGCCGGCAGATTAACCGTCAATGGCCGTTCATTGGAAGTATATTTTCCGCGTGAAACAGACCGGATTCTTATCCTTTCTCCTTTAAAATTAACTAATTTTGTTAACAGATTTGATATTGATGTTAATGTCCGGGGTGGCGGGTTGACGGGGCAGGCGGGCGCTCTCAGGATGGCTATTTCCCGTGCCCTGACATTATTTGATCAAACGTCACGCGCGGTACTCAAGAAGAATCTTTGCCTCCGACGCGATTCGCGCATGAAAGAACGTAAAAAGCCTGGGCAGAAGGGGGCTCGTCGCAAGTTCCAGTGGGTTAAGCGTTAACGCTGGTTCGTACAGTTTAAATTAAATTCATTTAGAATTTACAAAGCCTATTCCTTCAAAAAGTTTTATTGACGGGATAGGCTTTTTAACTTATTATTAATTTCTATTTTCTGACGGGAAATTCTTCAAGAAAGGTCATATGGTCAGGGTTGGTATCGTCGGTATCAGTGGTTTTTCCGGCAGGGTGTTATTGGATATCCTTTTAAGGCACAAGGATGCCCGCGTGACCTATGTCGCGGCATATTCAACGACGGGCAGGGTTGATTCTATCTGGCCGGTATTTGCTAACCGGACTGACCTGGTATGTGAAAAATACAGCCCTGCCGCGGCAATCCTTGCGTGTGATCTTGTTTTTCTGGCATTGCCGCATACAGAATCAATGAATGTCGCCGGAGATTTGCTTGCTGCTGGCAAGCGCGTTATTGATCTCAGCGCGGATTATCGTCTAAAAAATCGGGCTGTTTACAAGAAATGGTATCATGCGGATCATAAGGATCCGCGTAATTTGGCCAAAGCTGTTTATGGTCTCCCTGAAATTTACCGGGCTCAGATTAAGAAAGCAAAATTTATTGCTAATCCCGGATGTTATCCGACGGCTGCGCTTTTGGCGCTGGCGCCGCTTGTTTCCATGTATCCTGATGCTATTACCTCTATTTCCATTGATGCCAAGTCAGGGGTTTCCGGCGCGGGCCGTAAGGTTTCCGAGGCGCTGATGTATCCTTTTGTTAACGAGAATTTTAAGGCTTACCGTGTGCTTGATCATCAGCACTCGCCTGAGATTTCACTGTATTTATCGCGCATGGCCGGAAAGCCCGTGGGCATCATGTTTGTGCCGCATTTATTGCCGGTGGATTCAGGCATACTGGAAACAATATATGTGCATTTGAATATCAAGGTTTCATCCAGGTTGCTGACAGAGTGTTATCGCCGTTTTTATAGCACGGAGACATTTGTCAGGTTCCTTCAGGAAGGGCGTCAGCCGGAATTGCGGCATGTTGTCCGTACAAATTTTTGCGACATGTCACTTGTTGTAAACCCGGATGGCAGATCCCTGGTGATCACATCGGTTATTGATAATTTGGTAAAAGGGGCCAGCGGCCAGGCTGTACAAAATATGAATATCATGTGCGGGTTCAATGAGACGGAAGGATTGTTATGAAACTGCTTAAA
>JBAXBM010000195.1:0-4308 GCA_037141995.1 Candidatus Omnitrophota bacterium | reverse complement strand
ATGTGCCGACCTTATTGATGCTATGATCGGCAAGGCTCCTGACTTTATCGGATCGGGCAGTGGCCAATTGCCTGCCAGATTTCTCGCACAGGATGCCGATGTATTTTTTGAAGGGGTACGGCTCAGGGCAAAAAAGCTTGCATGAAAAGAACAAGGGGGTGACTGTGATCGGTTTTGGGAAGATGTGCTTTGTTTATAAATGTTCAAGCACCACAAATGGATCTATTACAAAAAAACGGAGTATTTTATTCAATTATTATCATTAAACTCTGGGAAGATTTGTAAATTGTTCACAGATTTATCGTGAGCCAATCGTTAAGTTTCATATTGCTGTGACATTCGAGAAGGAGAATTCAGATGAACGGCTCCCGGCACTTCTGCAGTATCTTAGTCGCATTTATGTGTTGAAACTCTGAAATAAATTTTGTCCTACCAATCTATTTATTTGCATTCTCCAGAATTAATCCCTTTGAGGGTTAGAAAGCATGACCTTATTTCTGACTCCATTTGTAGGCCTGAATAAAACCACATTGTATGGATATCAAAGAGTTTTTGCAGATTTCGTTCACTATAGCTGGCATTAAAGCCCCATGGATTTCATGGATAGCTGCTTTGGGGTTGATTTTATGGCCGTTATATGAGTTAAGAATAAGGCTACATCCTTTAAAAGTTCAAAATGAGAAAGAAACTTTAACAGCCATTGAAAAGATAAATGGTCTGATAGATCAATTTTCAATTCGAGGAAGCCAAGGGCGTGATGCTCAAGTAATAGCTTATCTGGATAAAATATTTGATGATAGCCAATATTTATCCTTTCCCTGGCACTCATTCAAGACAAAATTGATTCGCAGGGAGTCTGCTGGCGAATCTGAAGAATTCAATGATAGAGAACAAGTATGGTCATCATGTTCTGCTGCTGACGTATATAGTGAGTCTATTTCGTATGCGAAAGGCTTCAATAAGCAACGGTTTGTTGCAATACCCGGAATACTAACGGGTATTGGGCTTCTTTTTACGTTTTTAGCCATTCTCATTGGTCTGTTAGATGTCAAAATTCTTGACAATAAAGTACACGGACTGGAGGGGCTTATTGGGGGGCTTTCCGGTAAGTTTATTTCTTCTATTGTTGCTCTTTTTTCGGCCACAATTTTTCTGTTTGTAGAGAAAAGCGTGTTTTATAAGATGAACACAGTTCGGCGCTCCTTAATCGATGCCATCGATAAACTTTTTCCAGTTCGGACAGAGGCCCATTTTCTGGATGAACTGTGCCAGACAATGAAAAGCCAGGATGCTGCATTTAGAACATTTAATTCTGATTTATCAGTAGGTCTACGAAATAACATCAGCGAGAGCATGGGCCCGATACTTGATTGAGTTGTCACTGCGATAGGGGAGCTTAAAGAGTTAACCCGAGGCTCGCAAGCTGAACTCTTGGGCGTTCTCAGAGAGGCTAAAGAATCAGAAAAGGGAGAGATAAGCGGAAAAATTGAAGAGTTGTTGGAAGACCTAAAGGTGTCTTTATCCTCTTCTATAAAGGAGATGAGCAAGGAGTTTAATAAATCACTCACTGGCAGCGCTCAGGATCAGTTTAGCAATGTGGTAGAAAAGATTGGGCAGACTGCTGAAATACTCAGTAGGATGAATAACCAATTTACTGGAACACAGGACGCGTTAAAAGAATTGATTGATTTATCCAAGATTACGACAAAGACCCAACTTTCCGAGGGTTCAGCGGAACTAAAAAGGATGGTCAATAATCTTGATAGTTCAATGTCAACAATAGAAAAAAGATTTGCTGATTTGAGTGATATTATGCGAAAATCTATTGAAGGTTCAGCAGAAAAATCATCTCAGGCTGCTGACGGTATTATCACAAAAGTTGGAGAGCTTAACCAGCAAAGTGTTGAGAAGTTTATGGAGGTCTTGAACAAGCATGAAGGGCAGTTGGACAGAGTTGATCAACTTAAAGAAAAACTACAATCCGCCGTTGAAGAGTTTGGTACTTATGTAACGGGCTATAATGAGATTAACGCAGGGATGAGGTATGTTGCAGAAGATGTTAAAATTGCCATGAATTCGCTTTCTTCCTCTGTTCAAAAAATGAAGGAAAGTCAAGACTCTATCAAAGATGTCGCTGAACTGGCAGCCTCACAAGTAAAGGAACTCAATACATCACAAGAGTTGCAGGTCGAAACATGGATGAATATTGAGACATCAATGGAACGTTATCGCGAGGTTTTTGATACAGTTGAGAAAAGTGCATCGCATGTTCTTTCGGATATCACACTTCATCTGCAGCAGTTTTCAAGTGCCACTCAAGATCATTTTAATAAAACAGTTACGGTTGCAAATGACCATGTTACTCATGCTGTGGGCCAACTCGGTGCTGCAATAGATGGCTTAAGTGAAAAGCTTGAAGAATTGGGTGATGTGGCTGAGGAAATCAGTAGCATAAAAAACAAGGTGACTAAATAGCCATAACTATGGAGGAGGAAACGAATTCTGGGATTGCAAATTCATTTACTGATTTGATGACCTCACTTATGGTCATATTTATTTTGCTGTTATGCACATTTATGAATAACGCATTTGAAGAGAGCCAAAGTACAAGGTCAATGATTTTAGGCAAACTACAATTGCAACTTAAAGATTATGTAACACAAGGAGTTAAAGTAGAGTCTGATCCAAATGATCCTCTTGCTTTACTTATTTTAGTCCCTGAAGGGCTTCTTGAATTTGAGGTTGATCGTTTTGAAATACCTCCTCATGGTAAAGAATTTCTTGTAGGTTTTATACCAAAACTTACTGATACCATTTATAATAAAGAGTTCCGTGATGATATCAGTTCCGTTGTTGTTGAAGGGCATACCGACGCAACAGGTAGCGACACACATAACCTGAAATTAAGCCAAAACAGGTCAATGGAGGTCGTGAGTGAATCAATTAATATCATGGAAAGTCAAGTGGTTGGTCAACATAAAGAAAAGATTGACTATTTTCTTCGTGTTTTGTCTGCAAGCGGGCGAGGGAAACAGGATTTAATGATAGTTGAGGGAAAAGTAAATTCAAAACTGAGTCGTAGGGTTGTTTTTAAGATCAGAGTTCGTTCATTTGAAGAGAAAAAAATTCAAACTCAGTTAACCAATGTTTGAGTTACAAGTCACATTAAATGAATTGAAAGGACTGCCTCGACTATTCGACAATTTCACAAGGCAATTAGTTCTCAAGGCTGATGAAGAGTATTTCCCGAATATCAGGCAACTCATTGTAGAGACGGATAGTCGATCGCCGGAAATTGTGGTACCTAAGTCGCACCGTCCAGAATATCGGTTACAGTGGGAAACTTACCGTCAAGGAAAAAGGGCTGGAATTGATAAGGTTGCTTTAAAATGGCTTTGCTGGGAGAGTGATATTGTTCATGATCCTGAATTTGCGAAGTATCTCTATCGCCATATTGATGCGGCAAGGGTTATGGTTGTCAAAGGTCTGGTGTGGTCTCTTCACCAGAAATGGTCACAACAATTACCCAAAAAAGCGATTACTGAATATACTGCCAAACAACTTGCTTCTTATGCCGGAACCGATCGTGCTTTGTTAAAATGGAAGACAGATGTTGTCACCATTATCGGAGAAAATGGTCCGAACAATTTTGCAAAAAATAACTTACTGAAAGAACTCAAAAGCCCCAAAGTAGCTTCAAATGAGTGGGCTGTCTACGAATTTTCTGAGTATATTTATTCTGCTGTTAAGTATGCTATAAATATATGTATAGAAAAAATAACCAGTTCCAAGGATATTGCCGATTACCTGTTTAAGGATCTCTTTACATGGTCAGGGTTGGAAAGCGATCGTGCATTGCTTGATGATAGTGTAAAAAAACTGTTATTACATCCCGAGGTAAGTCGAATTAAAGACCGACTTAAAACTTCAATTTTAAATCATCCCTTGTTAGGTGACCCTCGTTTGCCTGCGAATAGAAATAAGTGGGTCGGAGTAGAATCAAGCGCTGTTCGGCAGTTTATTATCTGGCTTTCAAAAGATGATATTCACTTCTTTTTCGATCATGTTTTAAAAGGGCAAGACCCCCATGGAAGAATGCCTTTTTGGCTTAAATATCTTGACAAGATAGTTTGTTCTCGGTCGTTGCTCTCTGCTAATACAGCAGTTCAATTTAAAAGAAATATAGATATCAACTTTGGATTACTCTCGAACACGCAGAACAGAGCGGCATTTATCCTTGATTTTGGAAAAATTGTTGCTGTTGAGTTTAGTGATGCAGGCAAAGGGTGTGTGTATCTTTTCCAACGA
>JBAXBM010000194.1:0-4330 GCA_037141995.1 Candidatus Omnitrophota bacterium | reverse complement strand
CGATAATATTTCCCGCCTCTTAACCAGACCGTAATCCCGCCGGGAGGCAGGCCGTTAGCGGTTTTATATGCCCGCACCAAATTGCGGGCTTTCTCCAGCGTGGCAAACGGTTTACTCAACGAACCGTCACCGGTGATATCACTGCCATTGGTCGCGACATAAAAGTTAACGCTGGTGCTTAGCGGTTTGGTTGTAAAGGTTTGATCCGTCGAAATTGCCATATTCCCAATAACATCAGCTGACTTGACCCTGAAGTGATATGTTGTCCCAGGCTGAAGGTGTTGCAGCAAAACCGCGTGCGGAATGGCTTTGGAGGCTTCCACCGGTGATTGATTGCCATAAGACGCTGTCAAGCCCCATTCGAGCTGGCCATCGGTGATTTCCGTAGTTGACCAGAGGATATCCGCTGTATCTTCCGTAATCAACGGCACATTGATCCGCCAGAACTCCGGCGGCGTGTGATCTTCGGCCACCTTCAGGGCCACTGGCGTATCGGTCAGGTTATAATTTGCCGCCTTATCCCTGCACCGGACATAATACGTTACGCTTTTTCCACTCTCCAACTCCTTAACATCCATCGCTAACGCATTATCGCTTAATATAGTAAAAATTCCGGTCATGTCCTCATACGCCACTCCCGGCTTATCTGAAAACCGGCATGCCGCGGCTTCATCCGTCGTCACGCGAATCCGGTCATACCGGCTCCAGGACGGCACGTCACTGCCCGCAATGGGATACGTTTGTGTTATTACCGGCGGGGTTATGTCATTGGCCAATGCCGGATTATAGAGGATCGCAATCTCCCGCTCGGTCAACACACGATTATAAAGACGAACCTCGTCAATTATCCCGTTGAAATTATTGGTATTCCATCCTTTACTGCCAATGCATCGCAGAACATTCTTAGCCAGCGGATTGGCCGTCTGAACAGCGCCGAAAACCAGACCATCAACAATCGCAAAAGCACTTTTGCCGTCGTACCCAAAAACAACATGATGCCATTGATCCGCCTGGCTTTGAAAATCAAACGCTGTGACTTGATCGGGATAAAGGGTAACCCCCTTCGCGTTAACGGAAAATCCATACACCGGATCAACCGATAACATCGCGTAAAGACCATAATAGGGACTCTCCCCATTGGGAAACGGCGTAGCCAATTTGATCCACAATGACATGATCCACTGGTTCAGTCCAATCGGCTTGGATGTCTTTACATATTGCCCGCCCGTCGCTTCAGTAAACTTGATGGCTTTTCCGAATTTTCCGTCCACCCAAAGCGGCCCATTAGTCAGGGTTCCGTGATTGGCAGAAACCGATTGGTCTCGTGCCACAGTGCCTGTCCCTTCGTCAAAGGTCCAGTACCCAACCAACCCATCGCTCAAATCCGCCTGCGCCGCAGAGACCATCAGCAGCCAGCCCGCAAACCAGGCCATCACGATCAGTGATTTCCGCATCGTATTCTCCTGCATTAACTTGAGCACGGATCAGCCTTCATGCCTCTAAAAGGCTCACCGCAGAAAGCGCACTATATTAAGTATACATTATTTAAAGTAAGGAAGCCGGATGATTAAAACAGATGGTTAAAGCCCAAGCGATCTCCGCGCAATCGACATCGCATCCGCCGCGTCAATCGTCCTATCACCATTCACATCCGCCTGCGCCTGTTGCGTGGTTGCTAGCGGTCCCCCAACAGCGTACTTCAACACCAGCGCGGCGTCGTACATGGTCACACGGCCGTCACCGGAAACGTCGCCAGGGCCAAGGACGCTATCCCTCGGACCGACGGTCGACAGGTCAATGTTGACAAATCCAATACCACCTTCGGCAATAGGCTTTAATGCCAAAGCATCAGACCGCAATGTGAAATGATGATTGCCAGGATCCACAAAGCCTGGATCAGCCTCAATATCATGAAGATCAAAACCCAAAGAATGCCACCAGGGAAGATTCCAGTTCCTGGCATTAGGATATGTTTTGTAATAGATGTTGTAATCCGAAGTTGTCATGCTGTTATTACTATGGGCAACAACCTGTAAATCATGATCCGAATAGATAATATTTCGTTGAAAATTGTTACCCGGGATTTTGGCTGCGGTCAATAAAGGGTCTGTGCCAAAGAATTGCAATTGGGTCGAATTCAGCGCTCCGGCAAAAATATTATTGGTCAGCTCATTACCATGAGCCATATGAAGCAGCAGTGAAGTCCCGCAACTATAGACAACGTTATTATAGATTTTCGCCTCCATCGATCGTTCATCCAGATAAAGACCGATGATCAGTCCCGCATATGTTTGATCGGTCATAATATTGTCATGGATAAAATTGTTGCGAATGATTACCCGGGAGGGATTGGGCACAGCCCCGGGCCCGCCTCCCGAAACATAAATGCTGGCCCCGTCATTAAGCCGCTTCATGACATGGTGCACGTGATTAAATTCTACTATATTAGGAGCGTGTAAAACGCTATCTGGATAGAACATTTGTGCCAGGATAATTCCTGAATAAAAACCATCCGAAATTTCATTATGACTGATCAGATTCCCCTCCCCCCTGACACCCAAACCAGCCGCTGGTTGATAAATCCTTCCGATCGTCTCAATACGGTTATCAGAAATTTCATTAGTGTTCCCCGTAAAATTAATAGCTGCCGCTCCCAAATCTTCAAAAATATTCCTGACAAAATTACAGTCATTACAAGACGAGGATAAAATTGCGGTCACGCCCAAAGAATGGAAATTGTTATGATCGACGGTCACATGGTTGCCTGTTGCCTGGAGCACCCCTGCTGCCGTCGAAGCCCATATCGAAGGATCGCCTGTTGGCGGAAGGAACCATGCACCATAAGACCATTCAAGATCCTTGAACTCGAAATATGATGCGCCGGTTATGGATAAATACGTTGAAAGCACAGGCGCTTCAATGGCTGCCGTTGCAAGATCTTCACCGGGCAGGGGCCAGTAGTAAAGTTTATTGTCTACCTGGTCCAGGTACCACTCTCCGGCTGAATCCAACGCTTCGAGGACATTTTCGACATAATATCGTCCCGTGCCGCTGGTATAATCCCAATCATATCCATGAAAAGCTGCTCGAAGGGTCGTTAGAATTCTTGGCGCATCCGCCGGATAAGCCAGATTAAGACGTACCCTGGCATCGTCATTTAAAAGTTTCGGCACTCCGGCCACGCCAGTTGTTTGATTAAAATAGCCATTTTGCATCAACCAGTCAAAGATGGCTCCGCCGTTGGTAAAAGAACTTTCAAATGAACTCCTTGATACGCCATCGATCCCCAAATTCCCCTGAAAAAAAACATTGTCTGCTTCAATGCGGTCAATGCAGAATCTTGACTCCAGCCAGCGCCGATA
Source organism: Candidatus Omnitrophota bacterium (assembly GCA_037141995.1). Lineage (GTDB taxonomy): Bacteria > Omnitrophota > Gorgyraeia > Zapsychrales > Fredricksoniimonadaceae > Fredricksoniimonas. Next base: position 968 of record JBAXBM010000194.1, on the reverse strand, counting down.
AGAAACGACCTCGACATTTCTCAAATCGTGCCAGGCCGGATTAATGTCAGCTCCGTTAAAATGAAAGGCTGAAATTGAAGTGTCCGGATCAACACTCTTGATCATGTAAAAACCGGTATTTGGTGCGCGCGCCCGGACGGCGCGCCGGCCATTGACAAACAACGATGTAAAGGCACCGTATTTGGAAACAATCCCGGAAACATCCGTCAAAAAAACCGAGGGCTTATTAGCCCAGGGCGTCCAGGAGCTGGTGACGGGCTGCGCCCCGCTTAAAATAACTTTTTCATTATTATACGGTTTGAATACAACGGGCTTTTGAGCGCTTCCCGTCTGGGTTCCGGAAAAAGATACAGTTTTGGTCAAGCGGTATGTTCCGCCGCGAAAATTGATATTCACCGGAACAAAGCCATAGCCGATCTTGATGAGATTCAACGCCGCCTCCATTGAGGCCACGGGCCCGTCACCATTTTGCGCCTGCGGATATTGCCCTGACCAGGCATCATTGCCATCGTGAGCCACATAAATATCCAACGTGCCGGTGTCCAGAATTTCTTTAAAAGAAATATTATCCAGTCTTACCGTAAATGTATTGTCCTGCCCATAATTGGCATAAACCACAAATTTTACATAAACCGTTCCCGGACGAAACTTCCCGGAATTAGCACCGGTAATATCCATTCCGGTAATTGAACCGGAAATAGACGTCCACTGGGTTGGTGCGTTCATCGCGCCTGCCGCCAGGTAAATATATGTTGCCCCTTCCCTGGTATTTGATATCAATGTCCCAGCAGGGACGATACCATTGTTCCAGGGGGCGCTTAGGGTAACGGAATTCTCGGTTGGATCGACTGAAGAATAGCCAACGACCTTGCGGGTGTAGAAATAATCTCCTTGCGGTTTATAATACGGGTCATCAAAAACGGCAAAGAAACGAAAGTAACCATTAGTATCATTGTACCAATTGGCCA
>JBAXBM010000193.1:0-4335 GCA_037141995.1 Candidatus Omnitrophota bacterium | reverse complement strand
CTTGACCCCCCTCAAACGACCCCACCCTCTCGAGAAGAAAGTTGTAAGTAGTTGCGAGACAAGCCTGAAATTTGAAAATAGTTTTCGGGCCTTTCCTGGAACCGCTGTAAATGATGCCAAATTTTTCCCAGTAGCGATGAAGACAGGTCTCCTATATAAATATAACTTGACCCCCCTCAATCGGATGTACCTCACAGTGAAGAAAGTTGAAAATAGTTTTCCGGGGATTAACGAAAAGTCAGGGAATTAAGGCAAATTTATGATCACACAATCTGATGGCTCCTTATATAGGCAGGACTTCATCCTGACTAAAACCATCCATGTCTTTGCCAGGAAATGTGGTGAAGGTTGGCAGGAGAACTATTTTTCCCGTCGCTGGCAAGTCCGGCGTGTGCGCGTTAAACTTGCCGTAGTGGTAACTAGAGTGGCCTGTTCCGTCGCTGCGGATGGCGAGTCGGCCACTAGAACTGGTGTAGACGCCCCTCTTTTTGACAGAAAGCCGGCTCCAGCGAGTCCGGAAGGGCGGGGGCAGGCGTTGGGGTGGCCCGTCGGGGGAAACGAGACCTGGGGCCGCTGGAGGGCAAAACAGGGTGATGATATGAATAATAAGCCGGAATACCTGGGTTTCACACAGCACGGATTGAGTCGCCTGGTCGGTATTCAGGATCGGGGTGACGAAATTCGCAAGATTTACGATTGTACCTGCGGCGGGCGGCTGATCGAGGTCTATACCAGGGTCCGGGACGAATTTGAAGGCATCGAACAATGAGTCAGGGGGTGAGTTGTGCCAAAGACTGCGTTTAAGCCGGCGTCAGCGGTGAGTCTCAGGCTTCGGGATGAGGATATCCTGAAGCAGTGGGTTATGGATTTTGAATCCCGTCCGGATGTTACCAGGAACAAGGACGGCAGTTTTGATGTCGGCGGTGACTTGGAACTGTCCCAGGACGAGTTATTCAGGGCCGGCGATCTGGATCTTGCCCTGCTTCGCAAGTATGTTCGGTTCAGGAAGGTTGGCGGGAACTACTCCGCGCGGCCCACGGAGTTCTTTGCCCTTCTGCCCAGGACGGTTCGGGGCGATGTGATTATGGTGGGCAATCTGGGACGGTGCGTAATCACGGCGGGCTGCCACCATGCCGGCCGGATCATGGTTACTTTGATCGACTGGTGAAAAGGAAAGCAGGGAAGAATGGAATCAAGGCAGATCACAGAAACGGATTTGGCGCAGTTCACCGGGACCACGCAGTACTTCCGGCACTGGACCAGAAAGATCGTGTACACGGACGGCGTCCAGTTCTTGGCGGAGCAAGCGGGGGCGTATTGGCTGATCGACCTCGTCGCCTCGTATCAGCCCCTGTGCGATTCGCGGCAGTACTGGACCCTGTTGTTGGATGACGGCAAGTACTGCGCGGTCTGCAAGGACAGGGACGACCGCGTCCTCGTCAGCCAGAAGATCGAGTATTCGGATTTTCCGATGAATCTGATGCCGTTCACCCTTTACCTGCAGGATGGTGTGCTGTTCCTGCCAAGCGAGGATTGATGATAAGAATAGCCGTATATGCCCGCGTTTCAAAGAATGACGCAACCCAGGACCCGCAGAATCAGATCGTACCATTGCGGGACTTCGCGCGAGCGATCGGCGGCGAGATCGTTAGAGAGTATGTGGACTTCGCGTCCGGTGGAAAGGGAGACCGGGAGAGCTTTCTGAAGATGTTGGAAGATTCCGGACGCCGGGAGTTTGACCTAGTCGTGGTTTGGTCCTTGGATCGGCTGTCGCGCGAAGGCATCAGTAACACACTTGGCTACCTTGAGCGACTCAAGCGCAACGGCGTGGCCGTGAAGTCCCTGCAAGAATCCTGGCTGGATACCCGCGATGAAGGTCTGGGGAACTTGCTCATATCGATCTTCGCATGGGTCGCCCAACAGGAACGCCTGAGAATCGTTGAAAGGACCAATGCTGGTCTTGATCGGGCGCGTCGAGCAGGTAAGAAATTAGGGCGTCCGGCAGGATCAAAAGATATCAAGAAGCGGAAACGGTCGGGCTATTACCTGCGTCATCAGAAGACCAAGTGATCTTCATTTTTCTCACCGTTTCTATTTCCGATTGACCATTCCATGCTAGAGGATTAAGATGTTAGGACTTGTGAGGGGGTATTTCTATGCCTAATTTCAAAGACTATATGATGATCCAGGAAGCCGCAGATTTTCTCGGCGTCACGGTCATGACTCTTTATCGCTGGGACGCGGCCGGGAAGCTGTCTCCTAGTCGGCATCCGATCAACGGCTATCGTTTGTACAAGCGAAGCGAATTGGTGCGATTGTTAAAGAAGGTGTCTCAGAAGAGAAAGAAGGCGACATAACGTCGTCGCGAGAGTGATTACAATAATTAGTATATATATAATCTTAATGTTGGCTTATCGCGCATGAATAATGAACCAAATATTTTAGATGATGTTGAGGCGCAATCGAAATTGCAAATGCCGGTATCCAATTTGGATTTCTCTGTTAGAACTACAAATTGTCTTGCGACTGCACAGATTGAATTCGTCCATCAATTGGTTCGTAAGAATGAAGATGATTTGCTTGCTTTGCGCAATTTTGGAAGGAAGTGTTTGGCCGAAATAAAGACGAAGCTAAAAGACCGCGGACTTTCTTTAGGCATGCGGATTGATATTGAATTAAAAAGTGAAAAGAAAGAGATCGCGAGCGGGCAAGAAGAGCAGTTAAAATTAATTAGTATACAAGACTTGCCATTTAGTGAGCGCGCGAGGCATGTTTTAGAGAAGTCAGGGAGAAGGAGTTTATATGATCTCTTGGCGATTTCGAATGAGGATCTTTTAGCACACAGAAATTGTGGAAGAAAGACGGCAGCTGAAATTTTATCTTTAAGAGATCAGTATATTAAGAAACAAATGAATCCGGAGTCGGGTCTAGAAGTAACATTTGAAGATTTCTTGAATATGATAAAAGAACGCTTCATGAACGAATCTGCATTGGCAGAAATTGTTCGGGATCCAAAGGCAATTTATATCTGGCAAAATAGGTATTGTTCAGCGAAGAAGAAGACTCTTGAAGAATTAGGGAACCATTTCGGAGTAACTAGGGAGCGCATTCGACAATTAGAATCGAAGTTTATTAAAATGACGCTTTTAAAGCGTATAGATTCTTCTTATCAAAAGTTCATGAAACATTTCTTGGAAGATGTTCGTTTGAATGAGGGCATTAAATTTTATGACGGCAGTCAAGCTGGTTTGGAAACGCCAGAGTTTGAAATATTTAATAATCTTCTTGGTTTTATCGACGGTAATGTTGCTTTTGACAATAAATGGAATGTCTGGATTAGGAAGAATGTCAAACTTTTTGATATGGTCGAGCGATTTATTGCTTTGGAATGTGTTCATAAAACAGTATTTACCCAGGTAGAGTTGGATTCATTATTTAATGATTTTTTTAATGGCAAAGTTAATGGACGGGGGCGGAAGCCAAAAGTTATCGGACCAAGAAATGTTCCTGACAAAGATTTGTTTAAGAAGTCGTGCGTTTCGGTGCTTTTTCGACCATTAAAGGACGGTTATTTGTATACCAAAGCTATAAAGGCTGAGGTATTACAAGATGTTATCAGGATAGGATTTCCAAATGGTTTAGCTATTTATCGTGATCTAGACAAATTGGTTTCTTGTCTGGCTGATATGGGATTGGATAATTTCTTCGGTGCTTCAGGGCGTGCGATGTCAATGTTTGTGGCTAGGTTGTCAAATGTTGTTTTATGGGATTGGGGAATTTATATACATACAAGCAACATCAAAGTAGATGTTGCTATTTTAGAACGTGTAAAGAATTGGCTGGATAATAAGTTTTCTGCTGGCGTTGATCGTGTTTCTTTATGGGGTGCGTTTACAGAATTGGAACAGGATTGCAAGGCTTCGGGGATTCCAAATGAGCATGCTTTATATTCGTGCATGAAGATGCAGTACAAAAGTAACTACTATTTCACCCATGATCCGCATGTTATGAAGTCGAGAATAAATGTGAAGTCAAGAATGATTGATTGTGTTGAAGAATACATTCGAGATTCAGAGGAGGCTGTTCCACTAGATGAAATCGAAAGTCACTTCGGATTAAAGGATTTCCAGGTGCTTCAAAGAATAGATGATTTAGACGAAGTATTGCCCTGTGAGGGAAGACGTTATGTGCATATTGATCGGCTCTCTATTGATGAATCATTGTTAAGTGTTATTAAAGATTCGATCCTAAAAGACATTTCAACAAGTGAACATATCAGCATAAAAAATGTTTATGAGAATAACATTGTTTATTGTAAGCAACAAAACATTATGG
>JBAXBM010000192.1:0-4402 GCA_037141995.1 Candidatus Omnitrophota bacterium | reverse complement strand
GCTCTTGAGCCAAAACCGCAAAAGGCGCGGATACCAACGGGAAATCCGTTTGAAGCTTTCTAAGGAATTTTTTATCTTTAATTGTCAGCATATTCTATTTTTATTATCAAATAGCTTTTACTGGTTTAAGGCTGAAGGCATGCCGTAAGCCTTAAGAACCAGTAAAAGATCACACTAAAATTTCCAAGCAATAAGTAAAATTCTTGAGTTCAACAAATTTTGAAACTTTTGAACCCTGTTTTGAGGTTCCTCTCGTCGATAATGTTCTCTAACCGCATTTGAAACCGACTTTTGCTAATTCGATGACTTCTTCAACGACAAATTCAAAAATTTGCCGAACTCAAGTAAAATTAATAAATGCACTCCGGGTCAAAATCCATATAGTTCCCCGTCCCGGCATACGCCCGCGCGCGGCACCCGCCGCAGGTCGTCTTGTGCTGACACCCGCCGCAATTGCCGTTATAATCCCCATCACGCAACTCTTTAAAAAGCGGATGACTTTTCCACATGGCACTGAACTTCTGGCGGCGAACATTTCCGACTTTAATCGGAAAGTACGGGCACGGATGCACATCACCATTCGGCAAAATACAGCAATAACTAACCCCCGCCAGGCACCCGCGCTGAAAACGTGTCGGCTGATTCATGTCCTGCGCCAACGGCACAAATTGCGGCGCGCAGACAGGCTTTAATTCAATCGGCACTTCACGCTGTTTCTGCATGATCTTTTTCAAAAGGGACTGGTACTCATGCGACGGGATCAAGGCGGAAAGATCCTTGCCCCTTCCTGTGGGAACTAAAAAGAAAATATGATGCGCCCTGGCGCCTAAGGTAACCGCAAGATCAGTTATCTTCTCGACATCTTTGTAATTATACATGGTCACGGTGGTATGGATCTGGAAATCAAGGCCTTCCTCAAGGCAAGCTTTCATTCCGTTAAGGCTTTCCTGCCATGCCCCGGAGTATTGGCGGAAATTATCATGCACCGCCTCATCCGTACTATCCAGGCTGATCCCTGCCCGCGTGAGGCCTGATTCCTTGAGTTTTCGCGCCACCGGCCGGTCGATCATGCATCCGTTGGTCCCAAGGACCGGACGCAACCCTTTTGATCTGGCATGGGCGATCAAATCATACACATCCGCCCGCATCAACGGCTCTCCGCCGCTGATAATAAGAATCTTAAATCCGGCAGACGCGATGTCATCAATCAAAGCCTTACCTTCCGCCGAGGTCAATTCATCAGCTTCTTTCGTCCCGGCATCCCGGTAACAATGCAGGCATTTTAACTGGCATGCCTTGGTGATATTCCATGAAATGATCATTTAACTTTCTCCCTAAGCCACGGCACCGCATCACACGCATGGTAACTGATAATAATACTGGCACCGGCACGCTTAATCGCTGTCAAAATCTCCAGGACTGTTTTCTTCTCATCCATCCAGCCGTTAGCCGCTGCCGCCTTAACCATGGCATATTCCCCGCTGACATTGTAAGCAGCCAGGGGCGCCTTGAATTTTCTGCTGACCCGCTGGATCACATCAAGGTACGGCAACGCGGGCTTGACCATGACAATATCCGCTTCTTCATCAATATCCGCCGCCACTTCTTGCAGGGCAGCCAATGCGTCTGCCGGATCCAGCTGATACAGGGAACGATCGCCGAATTTTGGCGCTGACTGCGCGGCATCCCGGAACGGCCCATAAAAAGCTGACGCGTATTTCGCGCTATACCCCATGATAGGAATATGCTTAAACCCCTGCGTGTCAAGAACGGCACGTATCGCTCCGACCTGGCGCGGCATCATCGCCGACGGCGCCACCATGTCTGCCCCCGCACGGGCCTGTGCCAACGCTGTTGCAGACAACAATTCTAACGTCTTCTTAATATCAATAAAATCGGCAAGGTACACCGGCATTCTTCGCTTGCCCGACCTATCCTTTACCACCCCGCAATGGCCGTGAATCATATACTCACACAAACAAACATCCGTAATAACAAGCATCCCGGGCACCGCTTGTTTCACCGCCCTCACCGCCTGCGGCACAATCCCCTCCGGCGCGTACGCCTCCGTTGCCAGCAGGTCTTTGACCGCGGGTATACCGAAAAGCAGAACCGCAGGGATTCCCCGTTTCCTGGCAATTCTCACTTCATTAATCAAATTATCAACAGAAAGCTGGAAAACCCCCGGCATTGATGCGACAGGATTCCTGATCCCCTTGCCCTCCACCACAAAATAAGGCATAATAAGAGAAAAACCATACGCGGCGGGTGACAATTTTTTTACAACAGCTGTTCTTGCTGACGGTGTCATAAACATACCTTGATCGCCGGTGTCCCGGTTTCAAAAACTTCCTTATCCGTCAAATAACACGCGGGATCATCCGCCCAGACATCTCCGGTAGCAGCCCAGGCGCGCACACGTAAATTCCCGTTACAAATATCCAGAAATTTGCATTGCGGGCACCTTCCCTTTAAGAAAGGCTGCCGGTCCTTAAGTTTACCCATCAGTTCATGCGACGTATCCATCCAGATATCGCCGAACTTCCGTTCCCTGACATTGCCGAAAGAGACTTTCTGCCAAAATTGATCGCCGTGAACATGGCCGAGATTGTCAATATTGGAAATGCCGATCCCCGACGCATTGCCCCCATTGGCTCTCAATAAATGATAAACAGCATCGGCCAAAACGGGATTTTCACGTTTGATTTTCAAATAAAGATACGCCCCGTCAGCATGATTATCAACAGTCAATACCTCTTTATGAATCCCGCGGGCTTTCAATGAAAGAACCCAGTCATAAATCTGATCAATCGCATGCCGTGTTTCCTTATGGCCAAGGTCATTCTTTTCAAGATTAGAGCCGCGGCCAGAATAGGCCAGATGATAAAAACAGATACGGTTCACCGCCTCTTTCTCGACCAGATCAAACAACAACGGCATGTCGCGGTAATTATGCCCGGTGATCGTAAACCGCAAGCCGACCTTCTGCCCGACTTCGACAAGATGCCTGATGCCGTTCAACGCCTCGTCATACGCGCCAATCCTGCCGCGGAAACGGTCGTTATTGCTCCCGATCCCGTCAAGGCTGACGCCGATGTATTCAAACCCCGCGTCCTTGATCCTGCGCGCCATCTGAGGCGTGATCAATGTGCCGTTGGTCGAAATCACCGTGCGTAACCCGCGTTCCCGGGCATACATGTTCAATTCAAATAAATCCGGGCGCATCAAGGGCTCACCGCCTGAGAACAAAAGGACCGGCACGTTAAAATCCTTAAGATCACGGATCATGGCTTTGGCTTCATCTGCCGTTAACTCGCCGGCATAAAACGTATCCCGGGAATCGGCATAGCAGTGAACACAGCTCAAATTACATCGCCGGGAACAATTCCATACCGCGATAGGACGGCGCCTGGCCGGATCCGCCTGACGACGGTACCGGAGATTGTCACCATAAGATGAGATGTCATTTAATAATCCTGTAAAACTGATCATGCCGCGTCTTTCTGATATTGACGGTAATGGCCCGTCAAGGCATTAACCACGCCTTCAATGGTAGACTCGCGGCTTTCCACAGCCGCATTTAATCCCGCCCGGCAGAGTGTTGCCGACGTGATCGGCCCAATCGACGCTAAAACAACATCACCCACATCTTTCTTGAGGCGGGCCACGTCAAATACATTAATAAAACTTTCCGCGCAGGAGGAACTCGTAAGCATGACCGCGTCAACCTTGCGGTCATCAAACATTTTCTTCACGCGGCGATGATTCGCCGTTAAAGGCCTGGCGCTGTAGAGATCGAGGGTATCAACATTAAGACCGGCCTCGCGTAATCGCTGTTCAAGCACCGTTCTGCTGCCTGAGGCATGCGGCAATAAGACGCGCCCCCGGCTTGCCGCGATCTTGCTGATCATGGCATCAGCCAATCCTTCCTGGACAAATTCTTTCGGCGTAAGGTCCACCGTGATACCGGCAGCCTCCAGGTGCTCTGCCGTCTTTTTACCGATAGCCGCGAACTTCCTGCCCTTCAAACGGTCAAGACCGATCTTATGCCGTTCCAGCGCCTTAAGAAAAAAATCAACGCCATTAACACTCGTCAAAACAATCCAGTCATAACGATCAATCGTCTTCAGTGCCGCCTTAATGCCGGCGGTATCTTTCGATGGAATAATCGTAATGAGCGGTATCGCTGTCACCACGGCACCCTGACGCTGCAGGAGATCCGCCAGAACACTGACCTGATGTTTCGGCCGCGTCACAAGGATACGCTTGCCCTGCAAAGGACGTTCAGGCTTGAACCAGTCAAGCTGCTGGCGCAAATTCACCACATGGCCGATCACAATGATGGCCGGAGCTTTCATCCCTGACGCTTTAACTTTCTTCACAATAGTTGAGAGAGTACCCG
>JBAXBM010000191.1:0-4428 GCA_037141995.1 Candidatus Omnitrophota bacterium | reverse complement strand
CTTCCATAGGATGGCTTCAGTATACCACATGAAAATTTGAAAAACCATCGCAATAACAGGGCGTTCTCCACCATTTCCGCGCGCTCAATAACTTAAACTATAACTATAGTTATCATCGAAGCTAATGCCTGACAACATCAAATACATCGGCCTGTTATCTTACTTCTTAAAAAACATATATCCGATTGACGGCATGCATTGCCGCGCAATAATGAACTATGTTTTTAATATTCCTCTTGGGCTTTTTTTTGCTTATATATTTTTTTGCTAAGGAATCACTTGCACAGCAAGTACTTGTCCCTTGGGCATTACTTGCATTAGTATTTCTTATAACATTTGCAGCTAACGGTGAATTCGCTGCTATCGGGACAACTGTGGTCGGTGGATTTTTGATGTTATTGATATTAATCTCATCCATTCACGCCAGCAGCTGCCTTCATCCCAAAGCTTCCAAATTAGAAAATTCCGAAATTGCTAACTCAAAAACTATTTGGCTGAGAATATTCGCCCTTCTTCCAATTCTTCTTACCCTTCCTGTTTTTATCCTGGGTACGCATTTGTCTGAATCTAGAACCATTGAAAACAAGCGAAAACTTTTCCATCAACACTTTCAATCAGCTTCAAAAGAGCCACCTGAACCATTCAACTCGACCTTGATCACGTCAAATCACCTGAAACCTTAACAACTAAAAGTTAGTGCTCCGCCCTCTCGGCGCACGCGAAGACTTAAATCATCATTAGCTTTATCGACGACAAAAACATGAACGCCGCCGTTCATCCGACTTCCGGGATATCCGTCCATTTGGTTGTCACACTTTTTCTCTTCCCCGGCTTCGCGCTGCACCCTGCTCCGGCAAAAAATACAACATCATCTGCAACCGTTGAATTTAATTGATCAACCACGCGCATCAACCTGGTACTCCGCTCCTGCTTATCCTTATTAGCAAAAAGATCCCCGGGCTCTGCTGTCTGCGGCGCCAAGTCACCCAAAAGAACTCCTGCCCTTTTATACCCCACCCCGGATCTGAATATCCCTTTTAATATACGCCTCGCATGACTCATTAACGTGGGGGTATAGTCTGTCCTGGGTTCAAGGCGGACTCGGGCAGCATTGCTGTAATGCTGAGGTTTAAAAGGACTTGTCATAATAAAGACCTCCATCCAGCCCGTTACCTGACCTTGCGCCCGCATTTTCTCAGCCGCCCGGACCACATAAATACATAGGGCTTCTTCCAATTCATATGGTTCACGCACCTCTTGAACAAAAGAGCGTGTGTGTGAAATAGACTGCTGAACAGGCGGCAGCTCTTCTAACGCAAGACATGAGATCCCCCGCAATTCAAAAACCGTCCTCAGCGTTACAACACTCAAATTTTTCTTTATCCAAGTATCGTCGGCACTCTTCACATCAAAGGCCGTCCTTATCCCTCTGGCTGTAAGCCATTGGGCTTTTTTTCCCCCAATGCCCCAAATATCACCGACAGGCGTCTTCCGCATGATGCCCTCAGCCACCTTAAGATCCATCAAGGCGCACACCCCGTGATATTCCGCACAGGTTTTAGCGGTTCGATTCGCCAACTTGGCCAATGTCTTTGTAGCGGCAATACCCACAGATACAGGCAATCCTGTCTGCGTCAAAACCGCATGTCGCATATCCCTGCCATATTTGACAAGATCGTCGATCCTGATTGTTCCAAGCCCCAAAAAACACTCATCAATCGAATAATTTTCCTGATCTGGTGAAAATTGCCGCAAAACTTCCATCACACGCGCTGAGAGGTCACCATAAAGCGCGAAGTTCGCCGACAAAACCCTGACCTCTTTTGACCGTTCCAAATGTTTCCATTCAAAATACGGCTGCCCCATCTTGATGCCAAGAGCCTTGGCCTCATTCGACCTGGCAATCGCGCAGCCATCATTATTGGAAAGAACAACGATCGGCTTTCCCCGCAACGACGGATCCATCACCCGCTCGCACGAGGCATAAAAATTATTACAATCAATCAGCGCAAAGATCTGCTGGCTAGGCGAAAGTTCGAATAACATGGATCACCACCCCCCAAACAAAAAAATCCCTTTCCGCTGTTATCTCCATGGCCTGATACGCAGGATTCTCGGGATAAAGCCTAAACACCCCTTTCTCACGCCGCAGGCGCTTGACAGTGAAATCTCCGTCTACAACCGCCAGCACAATACTGTCCTGATGCGGCTTGAGCGAACGGTCAACAATAAGAATACTCCCGGGGAAGATGCCCACATTGATCATGGAATCACCCTTGGCACGCACGCAAAAAGTAGCGGCCGGGTGATGAACAAGATGTTTGTTAAGATCAAGCTGACTTTCAATGAAATCATCCGCTGGCGACGGGAAACCAGCACTAACAGGCATTAAAAAGAAAGGGATCTGCTGTAACGATGGCGGGGCAACGGGTATGATCTTCATACCACTATATACCACACTTAAATGTGGGTGTAAAGAATAATCGCGCCGCCCCGCCTCCACACACTCAATACGTTAAATCATAATTCTATTTATTAACGATACAAACACCCGGCGGCATCAAAGACGTGAATTATACCGCGATTTATTGACGCGCATGAATTAAGCAAAGCACTGTTAAAGCCTCTTAATGAAGTCTTCGATTTTACCGGTATCGTTAATATTGATTGAATCATTCAGTATCCACTCGACAGTCCGGCGGATATATTCCCCCAGGTTCGGCTCCGGCCCGATCTTCTTGATACCCATAACATACCGGCCATTCACGACCCGGCGGATCTCTTCAAGCTTCTTCTGCTCAATATATTTCAATCGCAAACTGTTCACCCGCGCATCGATCTTGCGCCAGCGGCCATCATCCATAAGCCCACCGCGCGACCCATCATCACACCTGGCGGCGCGATACAGTGTCGCCCAGTAAGGACTTTCAATCAGGCGCATCAACTTGTGATTTGAAATATCCAAAATCTCGTGGAACTTCATGTGATGAAACGCCGTGAACTGCAGCGCCTCTTTAAGCTCACGGCTCATCTTCAAACGCCGGGCAATATCTACCAGCAGATCACTCCCAACCTGATGATGCGACAAATAGTGAATCCGCCCGTCTTCCCGGCTAAATGTCAGCGGCTTGCCGGCATCATGAAAAAGGATCGCCAAATTCAAGACCGCGTCCCGTTCCCTGTTCTGACGCAATGACGCCAGCGTATGATCCCAGACGCCGCCTTCCGGATGCGTATCAGGATCATGGGCATACGCGTCCATGATATCAATTTCCGGCAGGATGCACGTGAGAAGGCCTCCCTGTTTCAGGAGCCCCAACGCACAGGCAAAGTTCTCTCCCGTTTCACCAGCCATTTTGACCAACTCTGACAAAACACGCTCTTTGGATATCCGGACGACCTTCCCGGCATTTGCTTTAACGGCTTCAAAAGTTTTAATCTCCATCGCATAACTGAAACGCGCCGCATAACGAACAGCGCGGAGCATCCGTAAATAATCTTCTGAAAACCGCTTGTCAGGATCACCGACCGCCCTGATAACCCTGCGTTCAACGTCAGCCATGCCCGCGAAATAATCAACCAGCTCATGATGGACCGGGTCATACGCCATGGCATTAATCGTAAAATCGCGCCGTTCAAGATCCCCCTTAAGATCCTTCAAAAAATGCACCTCATCCGGATGCCGTCCGTCTGAATATGCCGACTCAGAGCGGTAAGTGGTAATTTCATAGGGCACATCATCCACCAAGACCGCAACCGTGCCATGCTTTAACCCGACAGGGATCACCCGAAAGCCGTTAGCCTCAAAAAGCCGCATGGTCTCTTCCGGCAAACAGCTGGTCGTAATGTCATAGTCATTCGGCGCCAAACCAAGCACTTGATCGCGGACACACCCGCCCACCATGAACGCTTCATGACCTGCGTCAAGCAACATGCCGCAAACCAAAGAAACCGCCGCAGGAACATTTAACCGCATAACCACTTTCATAGAAATATCAGTGTCAATTCTTGGTTATTTCGACGCACTCAAAAACTAAAATCATAATAATATTCTAAATAATAAAATATCGGACAATATCGACAGCATAAATTATACCGCGACTCATTGATACACTTATACTGAGCTGGACTCGGCACTGTTTATTGCTATTGCCTTTATCCGCGTAAGAACCGGCGGATGACTGTAAGACAAGAACACTTTCCACGGATGCGGTGTAAGATTGGCCAGGTTATCGACACTCAGACGCTTCAGCGCGCTTATCATGGCTTGCGGATGTTTATATGTATCAACAGAAAACCTGTCGGCCTGAATTTCAAAATGCCTCGATATATAATTTGTCCCGATAGAAAAGAAGGTATTAACCGGCTGGTATAAAAATGAAAATAAGAAAAATCCCGCATAAACAGAAACATTTTCCATCTTAAATG
>JBAXBM010000190.1:0-4436 GCA_037141995.1 Candidatus Omnitrophota bacterium | reverse complement strand
TATCATAAAGATTTTGTTCAAGGACCCAGGCATCAAACATTTGCTTTGACTCGCCATAATAATTAAGCGGCTTACAACGGCAAATAAATTCCGGTGCATCAGAATAACCATTTTCCCCATCACCATAAGTAGCCGCTGAACTGGCATAAATCAACCGGGTCTTCTTCCGCATGGCCCATCGGGCCACGTGGCATGAATATTCGAAATTATTTCGACGATAATACTCACGATCCTGCCCGGTTGTCGATGAACACGCCCCCATATGCAATACTGCACGGATATCGCCCTTAACTGCGTCAGAAATCATCAATTGAAGAAAATCGCACTTATCATAAAAAGATTTATACGCTTTACCGGCCAAATTACACTTTTTTTTGCCATCAGCATCCCAGCGATCGACAATCAGGATATCTTCAATACCCCGCCTATTAAGTTCGCCGACAAGACAACTCCCAATAAATCCGGCACCACCTGTTACAACAATCACTGCAATCAACTCCTTTTTTGCCCGCAACAATCACTGGGACAATTTTTTACCTATATCAAAACCAATAGCATATGCCGCCTGATCAGCACCATTTTTGACATTGACAATATCCTTTTGTCCGTATATCAATGCCATAGTCTCATTCGTACGCACCAAACGCACTTCCCCCCGAACCGCCATAAAAAGCCCTCGCCGAAACCCGCCTTTGGGCCCAAACGTCTCGATACGCCCTTTAACCGTAATGTCCGCATTGCCAGCCATATCGCCCGGCAATAAACTAAACCTCCCACCCTCTTCTAATGCATCACTTGCCCCCTTCACCATCATCAAAGACAAACGATCAAGAGCTTCTCCCGCCTGAGCATCAACGCCAGCAGAAAATGGCAAGAAATATATCTTCCCACCCTTCATCAAAAGATCTGGATTAAGAACACCCACTGAAACCGCCCCTGAAGATAAAGGGCCGGTCACATTTTTATTCTTTACAGCAAATGGCCATAAACAACCGGAAATAGCCGGCAGCAGTAAAAGAAATATAACGCACTTAAGCAATTGATTCATAAGAAATTTTAACACACCGCACGGTACGTCTCAATAATTTCACCATTTATTAACGGCCAGCCCCCTCCGTCAATGCCGCAAGCCGATCTGCCATCTGGGCAGAAAAATTCCCAGACCCGAATCGCCAGCGCCAGTTCCCCGTTACTGTCGACGGGGTATTCATCCTTGCTTCCGCCCCCAAGCCAAGGATATCCTGCAAAGGAATAACAGCAAGTACCGACGGCGAACGTAACGCCGCCCCAATCATCCACTGATTGATCTCTTTCGACGGTATATCTCGCCCGCAGTATGCCAGCATATTTCTTTTTTCTACAGACGTAATATCACGGGAATACCAGCCGCGGATAGTATTATTATCATGCGTCCCAGTATAAACAACGCTAAGGGGGGTAAAATTTTCAGGGATATCCCGACTTTTTTCTGGTTCAGTATGAAAAGCAAAGAGAAGAACCTTCATTCCCGGCAATCCAAATCGTTCTTTAAGCGCATCGACGTCCGGCGTAATAATCCCTAAATCCTCAGCAATAATAGGAAGGTCCGGAAACTCCCGTTGAAATGCCGCAAAAAGATCCCCACCCGGAACATCCCTCCAAGCCCCACGTACAGCTGTCAGCTCTGTGGCAGGTATCTCCCAGCACTGGGCAAAAGCCCTAAAATGATCAATGCGTACAATGTCAAAAAACGCAAGATTATGACGCAAACGCTTCATCCACCAATCAAATCCCGTCGCAAGATGCCGCTCCCAGGCATAAACAGGGTTGCCCCAACGCTGACCGTCCCTGCTAAAATAATCCGGCGGCACACCGGCAACAAACGTCAACCGCTTATCCTGATCCAGCTTAAACAATGAAGGATCACGCCAAACATCCGCGCTGTCATAATTGACATAAATCGGAATATCACCAATAAGGCCAACCCCCTGACGAGAACAATATTCCTGGAACGCCATCCACTGACGATAAAATAAAAACTGAAAAAACTTCTCCTGCCGCAACTCGTCTGCAAATTCTACAGCCACTGCCTTTAACACCCCTGGATCACGATCCCGCCAATCAACCGGCCAATCTGCCCAGCATGCATGACCTGCCTTGCGCTTCAACACAACAAACAGCGCATGATCATCCAGCCAAAAACACTGACTCTCACAAAAAAGCGTAAACGCACGCAACCCAAAGGGGCGCGCTTTAAACGCTCGGTATGCCAATTCCAGCATATTCGCCTTTCGGGCATAAACCGCATCAAAAGGAACCCCGTCTTCTGCCGGAATACGGCAATTATCCAACTCGGCCTGTGTAAGAAATCCATCTTCACACAACCGATCCGGACTAATTAATAACGTATTCCATCCAAAAGCAGAATATGTGCTGTACGGTGAATTCCCAAGAGCACTGTCCGTAGGATTAAGCGGAAGAACTTGCCAATAACGTTGCCGGGCACGGGCCAGCACATCAACAAAACGGAATGCTTCAGGCCCGAGGTCTCCAATACCATACGGCGACGGCAAAGATGATATATGACACAATATACCGGAAGAACGACCTTTCATCATACTCAATATACCTCCCAAGAAATTCATGGAAAATCAACGCACAAATCTTTCATCTGCCGTAAATTAAGTTTATCTGTTGGACGAAAAAGATAATACCCCTGTACCGCGTCAACACCCAAAGAAATAAGAATATCCATCTCTTCCTTGGTTTCAACTCTCTCAGCAACCGTCACAATTTTATTAGTCTTACAAAAATCAACAAGGAATGTAATAACACTCTGCTTGAGCGGTTCCAAATGCACATTCCGGACAATGTTTGATGAAATTTTCACAATCTCTGGCCTTGTCGTTGAAATGGCTTTAAGGCTGGCATACCCACCCCCGACATCATCTACCGAAAGACTAAACCCCATTTGACGATATTGTTTTACGTTCCGTGAAAAAACATCGTATTGATTAATCACCGAATGCCCTGTGATTTCAAGAACCACCCTGTTCAAAGGGATCTGATTCCGATAAAAAACATCCAGCATGGATCGAAACTTGGGATTCTGAAGAATCGCAGGGTTACAATTGAAAAAAAGCTGTTCATTCCTGGAAGAAAGCGCCACAATTTCAAGCGCTTTTTGCCAACAGAGCGCCTCCAACGAATAATACATATCATGCTTAAACGCCGCTTTAAACATTTCTTCAGTATTACTGAAAAAAGCCCCTTGCAAAGGCCGGCTCAACACCTCCACCCCCAAAAGACGGAAAGGTTTGATAAAATAAATCGGCTGAAAATAAGGCTCTATCAACCCGTATTCAATGATCTTGGAGATTTCACGGACAACTTCACGCTGAGGGTTTTTACGAATAATCCTTTGTGCCTTATCGCTGCGCCGCCAGAGAATATCCATTCGACCCAATAACTCATCCTTATCAATTTCTTTATTCAAACAATCATCAGCGCCAAGACGATAGCCTTTCAAAAAAAGACCGGGCGTATCTTCATGCGTCAACAGGATCACCGGTATATGCTGCGTACGCGAATTATCCCTCAACTTTTGACAAACATCCGCACCGCTCCCGTCAGAACACGCGTCTCCCAGTAAAACCATATCCACATCAAGAGACTCCGCCTTTTGAAAAGTCCCGTTAATGGAAACAGCGGTTAACACATCACACCCGGCCGCCTCCAAGGTCAAAATCAATTTTTGAACATATCCCGGATCATCATCAACCAAAAGAACTTGTCTTTTTTCAATATCAGCCATAACAACTCCTGCTCCTAAAAATTCCAACAACTCAAAATCCGTGCTTAAACCATATCCCGCACAATTAACCAACCATCACATAGATCTGTCACAACACACAAAATAAAATGACAGCCCGCCCTCTTTCAAATTTTCAGAACGGGCGACTTCAACAAAAGAAGAAGGAATATCAGGGAAAAAAACATCACAATCAAAAACATGATTGATATATGTCATATAAAGACGTTGACATGCCGCATGCTTAATAGCTTCTGCAAAAACACGCCCTCCGCCGACAACAAATACCTTCCCCGCATCAACAAACGAAGCATCCCCCGCGAAGGCCAGCGCCTCTAAAAATGACCCCGCCCTTAAAACATCCGGCGGCAAAAGATAATCCGCCTGAGCCGTTATGACAATGTTACGCCTGCCGGGTAACGGCCTGAATTTCGAAGGGATAGACTCCCATGTTTTTCGTCCCATGATCACAGCATTTAACATCCCGGGTAGCGCATCCGTCGTGATATCCCTGAAATGCTTTAAATCCGCCGAAAGATGCCATGGCATAACCCCACCCCTGCCAATACCTCTTACCGCATCAAAAGCTACGATAATCGAAAAATTTTTCATCATCATACCGCGATAGGAAACTTGATAAAAGCAT
>JBAXBM010000189.1:0-4439 GCA_037141995.1 Candidatus Omnitrophota bacterium | reverse complement strand
CTGACAGCGGGCAGATCCGTATCGGCGGAGTTGACATGATGCAGGGCGCGGCGGATGACATGGATCAGGCGCGCCGTCATATCGGGCTTGTGTTTCAGAACGGCGCCTTGTTTGACTCCCTGGATGTGGGGGAAAATGTCGGGTTTGTGCTGAACGAGTTCACGTCTCTTTCAACGTCGCAGAAGCAGGAGAAAGTGGCGCATGCGCTTTCACTGGTAGGGTTAAGCGGTGCCGCGGCGATGATGCCGTCACAGTTATCTGGCGGGATGCGCAAGCGCGTGAGCCTTGCCCGTGTGTTATGCATGGAACCGGAAATTATCCTTTATGATGAGCCCACCAGCGAAGTGGATCCTGTTACGGCCGATGCCATTCAGCGGCTTATCATTGAGATGCGGGATCGTTTGAAGGTGACGTCGATCGTTGTTACGCATGACATGGACACGGCGTACAAGGTTGCTGATTCGATCGCGATGTTTTATCAGGGGAAGGTTATTGCCGACGGAAGGCCGGAAGAGATTCGATCCTCCGGTAATCCGGTTGTCCGTCAGTTTGTTAATGGCCAGGCGCAAGGGCCGATGACGGATGATGAAAGCATGAAATTCGGTCATGTGAAATAAGGAGATTGCCGATGCCGCACGAATCAAATCTGGAGGTCAAGGTCGGGATGTTTGTGGCGGGGGCCCTGATTTGCCTGACGGCATTTGTTTTTTCGATCAGCGATTTCTCTGTTTTCAGGAAAGGGGATACGTGGCAGGTGATTTTCCGTTATGCCGACGGGCTTAAAAAAGGCGCGCCGGTCCGCCTGGCAGGGGTGGATGCGGGGCATATCCGTGCGGTCAAGGCTGTTTATGACAAGGCGGCGCGCACAACAGCGGTGACGGTTGATATTTGGATTGAGGCGGGGCACAGTATCCCTGAAGATTCACACGTTGTGATCAACCAGCTGGGTTTGCTGGGTGAAAAATACATTGAGATCCTCCCGGGGTCTGCGGCACTGCTATTACCTCCAGGGGCGGCTGTCAGAGGAGAGGACCCTGTTCCGATGGAAAGCCTGATGAAGATGGCGGGTTCTTTGGGCGGTAAGATCGAGACGACGCTGAACGGGATTAATAACGGTCTTTTAACACCGGCCAATACATCAGCCCTGGCGGTATCTTTATCGAATATTGCGGCAGTGACGGGTGCGATGAAGGATGGGCAGGGAACCGTGGGGATGTTATTGAATGATCCGGCTATTTTCAGGAATCTTGATGATATGACCGCGGATCTCAAGGCAAATCCGTGGAAGCTTTTTTACAGGCCAAGGAAATGAAATCGAAAACCATTTTTATTTGCCAGTCGTGCGGGCATGAGTCGACGCGGTGGATCGGGAAATGCCCGGGATGTCAGAGCTGGAATACGTTTGCGGAAGAACGCACAGTGGTACGTCCGGCGGAAGAATCGCCGCGGAGCCTGGTGGCGGCTACCGGCGGGGCCGTGCTCCTTAAAGATGTGGCGGGCAGTTGCGAGAAACGGCTTCATACGGGCATGGAAGAGTTTGACCGGGTCATGGGGGGCGGTATTGTTATCGGTGCCGTGACCTTGATCGCGGGTGATCCCGGGATTGGCAAGTCGACGATAGCCCTGCAGGCGGCGTGCTTGTTGAGCAGTCAGGGTTTTAAGGTTTTGTATGTATCCGGGGAGGAATCTCCGGCTCAAACCAAGATGCGTGCCGACCGTATCCTTAAGGCTCCGTCGGATTCTTTGTTCATTGTCAATCAGACGGACTTAAATCAGATCATTGAACAGGTGGGCATCGTCGAGCCGCAGGTCATTGTGGTCGACTCTGTCCAGGTCGTGTATCAGCCGGGCATGGGCTCGGCGCCGGGTAGTGTCAGCCAGGTGCGGGAATGTGCGTCGATCCTGACCCAGCTGGCCAAGGCGCGCGGCATTGTGATGTTCATGATTGGCCATGTGACCAAGGACGGGTCGATTGCAGGCCCTCGCGTCCTGGAGCATATTGTTGACACGGTGCTGTATTTTGAAGGCGAACGTTATTCGGCTTATCGCATTTTGCGTGCGGTGAAGAACCGGTTTGGTTCGACGAATGAACTGGGGGTTTTTGAGATGACCGCCGGCGGGTTGGCCGAGGTAATCAATCCATCAGAGATATTTTTATCCGAACGTTCCCGGGGGTCATCGGGTTCGGTGGTGGTGCCGATCCTGGAGGGGACACGGCCTTTTCTGGTTGAGGTGCAGGGGCTGGCGGCACGTTCGGCCTTCGGCATGGTGCGTCAGAAGGCGCAGGGATTTGACGCCAACAGGCTGGCCTTGCTGGTGGCGGTCCTGGAAAAGCGCGCGGGCATACGCCTGGAAGACCAGGATATTTTCTTGAATATTGTCGGCGGGGTCAATGTCGAGGACCCGGCGGCCGACCTTGCGGTCGCGCTCGCTTTGGCATCATCTTTTCTCGACAAGCCGGTGGCCGCGGACACGGCGGTATTGGGTGAAGTCGGGCTTTCGGCTGAGGTGCGGAGTGTGGCCCACTTGATCCCGCGACTGAACGAGGCGGAGAAGTTGGGATTCAAGCGATGCCTTGTTCCTAAGAATAATTTGAAACCGGGCCGCGATATTGCCCTTAAATCCATGGTGCTTGTTCCTGTCGGGAGTTTGAGGGAAGCCCTGGATGCGGTGCGGCCATGAGTGCCTGGGTGATTATTCCAACCGCCGGGACAGGAGAACGTTTTGGCGGGCCTTTGCCCAAGCCGTTGGTGATGTGCGGCGGCAAGGCTGTTATTGCGCGTACCCTGGAGGTTTTTCAGCAGAGTGCTTTGATTGAGGGGATCGTACTGATCGCGCACGCCTTGTGGCTTAAGGATTATCAGGATGTTGTGCGTGCCGGAAATTTCTCAAAGGTCAAGGTGGTTGTCGAGGGCGGTGTCACACGCACCCAGTCGGTACGTAATGGACTGGCGGCGCTGGCGGCTTTTGATCATGAACCTGGCGGCGCGAAAATTGTGATGATCCATGACGGCGTGCGGCCCTTTGTGACGGAAGAGATGCTGGCGGCGGGGCTTTTGGCTGTCAGGGAGACCGGCGCGGCGATCGCGGCTGTCCCTGTGAAATCGACGATCAAGGTTGTTGATCCCAAGGGAGAAAGGGTTTGCGGGACGCTGGACCGTGACCTTTTGCGTGAAATTCAGACCCCCCAGGTTTTTGATCGTCAGCTTCTGGAGCGGGCGTACCGGGAAGACCGCGATGGCGCGACAGATGATGCTGCTTTGGTTGAGCGACTTGGAGTTGCGGTCATGCTTTTCCCGGGGCATGTGACGAATATCAAAATAACAACGCCCGAGGACATTAGCGTGGCCGAGGCGTTTTTAAGGGATCGCAATGAACATTGATCAGCTGAAAATTCTGATGGCTGAAGGTGAAGGGTTGACCGTCGAGTTCAAGGAGGCGAAGGATCGTCTGCCGCAGAACTTTATGGAGACTGTTTGTGCATTTCTTAATACTGATGGTGGAACAATTCTTTTGGGTGTGGCTGATAATGGCACAGTCATTGGGATGGATCAGGATGCGGTGTCGCAGGTGAAAGCTGATCTTGTTAATTTATCGAATAACCCGCAGAAGATTGACCCGCCGTATCTTTTATTTCCGCATGAATTCATGATTGATCACAAAATGATCATTGCCGTTCAGGTTCCATTAAGCTCTCAACTGCATAAAACCGGAAATGCGATCTTTTTGCGCAGTGAGGATGGCGATTACAAGCTCCAGGGGACGCACCAGCTCGCAGGGATCGTGAATCGCAAGCTCGGTCTTTTTACGGAACAGCGGACTTTACCCTTGATGACGATGAAAGATCTCCGGCCTGAATTGTTTGATCGTGCCCGTCGTTTGATGCGGTCGTATAATTCCCGGCACCCATGGGCAGGATTGTCGAATGAGGAATTATTGCAGATCGGCGGCTTTTATGCTGTCGATAGGGACATTGGTAAAACATCCCTGACGCTTGCCGCGCTTCTTCTCTTTGGATCTGATCTGGCCATTCAGCAGGCTGTGCCTGCTTTTAAGTTTGACTGTCTTTTGCGGCGCGAGAATGTAGATCGTTATGATGACCGTGTGATGATCCGCACGAATCTTATTGATGCGTATGATCAGATGATGGCATTTGTGGAGAAGCATCTTAATGATCCGTTTTATCTTGAAGGCGATATGCGGATCAGTTTGCGCGACAAGATATTTCGTGAAGCGGTTTCAAACATTATTTCACATCGTGAGTATACCAGTGCCTCCCCGGCGCGGCTTATCATTTACAAAGATCGGGTTCTCCTGGATAACCCTTGCGGTCAGCATCATTTTGGCGAGATCACGCTTAAGAATTTGCGGCCATTCTTGAGGAACCCGACCATTAGCAAGTTTATGATCCAGTTGGGGCGGTTTGATGAATTGGGATC
>JBAXBM010000188.1:0-4507 GCA_037141995.1 Candidatus Omnitrophota bacterium | reverse complement strand
GAACGCACACAAACATCCACCTGATTAAACCAACCGGCAAGAATAGAAATAATAATACCGCAAGTAAAAAACGCGTCTTCGGCAAGGCTGAATTGAACCTGCTTTTTATGATAACCCTGCGAGTCCCGGTATTTTACGGCATCGTAGTATCCTTCAAATTCACGCGGCAATAAAGGCGACGCATGGGAAATATCCAACTTCTCAATGATAAAATTTACAATGTATCCGCCGATAAGAATAGCCAGGACAGCCAATAAGTAATAATTATGCACGATCATATTTCTAACCTACCCCCCCGGAATGTCAAAAGTAATACTGGCAAAGAATTCCACATCACGACTATCAATAAAAAACCCTCGGAATGTTTACTCCTCCGAGGGTCTTCATCAAGCCCCCTACATTAACCTGGGGCCTCTTCCTAATCTTTACTTTAGCACTTTTACGACACCATGCAACACCTATTTCAAGGCCAAGGTCAAGGCCAAACTTTACGGCAACTCCCGTTGAATGCCAAGACCTTCATACCATCTTCTTTATCGGAAAAAATCAACCTGACAGCTTTCGATGAAGGCAAGGCCGTATTGTCACATAACCTCGACAAGCGGGTCTTTCGACAGCATATGCCTGTTATCAACCCTGAAATTTTTCAAATACTCCGACTCGGTGTGAATGGCCAGCGCATGCTGATTCTCATATTCTTCATAAAACAAAAAATCACCTGGACGGGCAATATCCTGAAATAACCTGTAAAAAAGGCACCCGCTCTCTTTGGCAGTCTTTGCAACCATGCCTGCTGCCAGCACCTTGAACGCGTCGATAAATTCATCCTTGATGTAGATCCGGGCAATAACCATCTTTTTCATTTTCACCCCCTGCGAAATTACGGAAATAACTTTTCCCCGTCAATCAAAGTCACGCCGGCTTACCATAAGCCATGGCCTATTCTCCGATCATTTTAATTAAAACACGTTTTTCCCGCTGACCGTCAAACTCACCGTAGAATATCTGTTCCCATGGCCCGAAATCCAGCTTGCCATGGGTGATTGCCACGACAACCTCACGCCCCATAATTGTTCGTTTCAGATGAGCATCGGCATTATCTTCACCCGTCAAATTGTGTTGATATTTATCTTTCCCAAAAGGCGCCAGCTTTTCCAGCCAGACAAGAAAGTCTTGATGCAATCCGGATTCATTGTCATTAATGAATACGGAACTGGTAATATGCATGGCATTGACCAGGCAAAGGCCTTCCTTGATACCACTTTTCTCAAGCACCGCTTCAACTTGAGGTGTTATATTCCTTATCTCATATCGATTGCGTGTATTGATCAATACGTATTGTGTCATTGATTTCATAATAAATATCCCCCCGATTTACCATCATAAAGCCCTACGGATAACTTTATCCGCTATTTTCTTAAGAAAATCTGAACGGCCTGATCCGACTTTGTAAGCATTATAGCGCCCGGACTGTTTTAAGTAGTATTTCTGGTGATAGTCTTCAGCAGGATAAAAAGTTGCCGCCGGGAGAATCATGGTAACAATGGGCTTCTTGTACTTCCCTGAAACTGCCAGACGATGAACCGCTTCGTGAGCAGCCTTCTTCTGAACCTCATCGGCATAAAAAATGGCCGTGCGGTATTGGCTGCCGCGGTCCGTAAACTGCCCTTGCGCATCTGTCGGATCAATAAAACGCCAGAAAATATCAACCAGTTTCTCATAGGCAACAGCCGTTGGGTCATAAATAACTTCAATGGCTTCATAATGCCCCGTCGTCCCTGAGCTGACTTCTTCATACGACGGGTTCGGTACAGAACCGCCCGTATATCCCACGATGGTTGAAAGAACCCCGGGAGTATGATCAAATCCCGGCTGCAAACACCAGAAACACCCACCTGCAAAAACAGCTTTTTTCAAAGATAAAGGCGAATTCCCGGCGGCATTGACCTGTGTCATCAACACACCTAACAAAATGAAGATCGCCATTGGCATATCCCGCCGTTTAATGGACAAATTGTTAAACAGAAGCGGCCTCGTTTATCTAGATCAATTTTTTCATAAACAACCAACTCGTGATCCTCTTGTCGACCAGAAACCTATCTTGTGTTAAGGATATCGATCAATTGTAAAACTCTGCGGGCTTTATACAATTTATCCGTCCATGCAATATTCTTATGCCTGGAGACGTCAGATATGTTTCTCTGTTCATCACCTGAAACATTTTCGTTAATCCAATCTTGGACAATTTTTAAGATTGCCTTTTCTTCTTTGCCGCCAACAGGAATTTATTCACTGCCCGGCATATCAGGGTATGTCACTCCGATAAAAATATGTCCAGGTTTTTGCTTTTCCCATAACAGCAATGATTGCATCCGGCCATCAAGACAAAACGTGAAAGTTTGACCCTGTTTGTCTTTTAATATAATTGATATTGTCCCTCCATCACTAAACATATGAGCCATTTCAATTTCAACTGGTTTAATAAGTTGCAGATCTCCCGCCGCTAAAGGAATATCAACCTAATTAGTTCATCGACGAAAAAATTCTGGCGCCCCGATGACGCCCTGGGATTCTCTAATAGTTGCGGGGGTTGGATTTCAGGCGTCTTGGGCGCCTGACGCTGCGTTGTGAACTCGGCGGCCTTCAGGTTATGAGAGGCCTCAACGCTGTTGCTCTTGTTTGCCGTCGGTGTCTAATCGTTAGGGGTGTTAGCACGGGAACAACCCATATCAACTAAACTTCGCCCTCTTCCAAAGAAGCCGGAGACTCCAAAAGCCACTTGTAAACCGGCTTAACCACAATAACCTTACCCTCCTGCGAGATCTCCTCCTCAGTATCTTCAGTCAAAATGAGCGAAGACTTCAATTTAAGTTCATCCATCGCTTTTAACAAAGCATTGACCTCCCGCTGCCGGGTCTTTTCATTATCAAGGTTATCAGCAACCTGAATAAGAGCCATATCTTTACGTCCGGATTTAGTCAGGAAATCAACCTCCAGACCATTGGCCGTCTTATAGTAATAGATCTCCGAAAACTTCCTTCTAAGCTCCAGAAAAACAAGATTCTCAAGAAACTTCCCCTTATTCTTCGAGAACTGAAAAGCCACAGACTCGGCAAGGCCATTATCAATACAATAAACCTTCTTTAAAGACGCCAACTGCTCTTTCAGAGAATATGAAAACTTTCTGACAAGAAAGATCAAATAGCTATTCTCAAGAAAATCCGCATAGTTTTTGATTGTATTCATACTCCGGACATCCAACACCTTCTTCAAATTATTATAAGAAAATGTGGTGCCAACATTGCTTAACAAATAAAGTCCCAGCTCCCGCAGAGGCTTCACCTGCTTAATTCCATACCTAGCCACGATATCCCGATAAAGAATATCTTCATAAACACGCTTTAATAGATCCAACTCCTGATACCTCAGATATTCGGGCATCCCGCCGTGCCTGAGATATTCGGCAAAATGTTTCTTGATCGTCGCCCGCGCTGAAGTTAACGACATAGCATTCAGTGACAACTGAAAACCTTTGAACGTTAAGAACTCCGCAAAAGAAAACGGAAAAAGCTCGATATTAATATTTCTTCCGGTAAGTTTAGTCCCCAATTCCCGGCTTAACAATGAGGCATTCGATCCGGTCAGAAAGAATTTACAGCCCTTAACCTGCATGCGGTTGACAAAAGCTTCCCATTTCGGAACATTTTGGATCTCATCGAAGAAGAACACCTTCTTCTCACCATACAACTCAAGAAATACTTCATAAAGGCTGTTAAAATCCTCTGCCGTAAAGTCCATTAAGCGCTCATCCTCAAAGTTAAAGGAGTAAACACCGGTCTTATAGTGTTGATTCAAAACTTGACGCAATAAAGTTGATTTCCCACACCGGCGTATTCCCGAAACAACGACAGCATGAGGCAATGAGGCATACTTTAAGGCCTTATTTAAAACAGTCCTTGGAATGCTCGCATCAACATTCTGACGGTCTTTTTCTTGTTCTAAAATGACTTCTTTAAGAATTGCCTTCTGCATAACGCCCTCCATTGGTTCTCATTGACAATGAGAGGATAACACCTAAAGTTCTCATTGTCAATGAGAGCTAAGCAGAACCAAGTAAACAATGCGGACATTTCTTACCATCAACATTTCCGGAATTTATCCATTGACCACAGCAAGAACACTTTTAACCATTTATCAACTCATCGCCACCGCTAGTCATAAAATCTATGAATTCATCTTTCATCACATCATCCAAGAATTCATTTACTGTTTTGTTCCCTCTAAAATTAAATGTTTACCTAGCAACATTTCCCACGAAAGCAATACCTTATTGATTCTGGAGTAATCAACACCACCCTTTTTCTTCGTCCTACCCCCCTTAATCATGCTTTGCAATAACAAAATAGGCCTCATCATCAATGCTGGAAGAACAAGATTCCCCTTCTTCTTATCGAGATATAATCGAATGTTGTGGTTTGAGGTGAAGCGGGGATAAAAAAAGAGTATC
>JBAXBM010000187.1:0-4542 GCA_037141995.1 Candidatus Omnitrophota bacterium | reverse complement strand
CTCGCTCTATTCATTGTTGAGGCAAGCAGGTTTGACAACACTCAAGAAGTCTCCTGACGCCTATGGCCTTTCTTTAACGCTAGGATCGCCTGAGGTGACCTTAGTGGAGCTGACCAATGCCTATGCCATGCTGGCAAGGATAGGAGTCTACAAACCTGCCGTATTCGTGGAAAACAGTTCTGACTCACAAGGCGAGCGGATCTTATCTGAAGGGGTGGCTTTTATTGTTACGGACATCTTGTCTGATTCAAGCCGTCTTCAGTCCATTGGTCTTTATAGGAATGAAAAGACCGCACCTAAAATCGCCTTTAAAACAGGGACATCTTATGGGCAAAGGGATGCCTGGACCTTCGCGTATAACCGGGAGTACACGATCGGCGTCTGGTTAGGGAATTTCTCGGGAGTATCTTCAAAATCTTTGGTTGGTTTGGAAGTGGCAACTCCGGTCGCGGTCAAGATCTTCGACTGGCTTTACAGTGAGCGCTCGATTGCCTGGTATGACAGGCCTAATTCCATCGGACTACGCGGAGATAATGATCTTTATGTAAAGAGCGTGGCGTTACCGGGAGCTCAGACAGTTGAAGTAAGCGACAGGGATAAACCGCGGGTTATATCGCCAGCTGGCGGAGCATCATATTTCCTGTCTGGCCCGGAAGGGACACCGCAAGAGATTCCGTTTAGTGCGCGACCTGGCCCTGGGGTCAGTGAGTTGTATTGGTTCCTAAATGGCCAGTTATTAAGCCGTGCTGCGCCAGGAGAGAAGGTGTTCTGGGACATGAAGCCTGGGCAGTATCAGTTAACTTGTGCGGATAACTTTGGCAGAAGCACGACAATAGCTTTTGCGATCCGGTGATGTTGTGAGCGCTCTTTGAGATCGATTCTTTGTTAGATTTTGATTAGTCTGACGTCTCTTTCAGTAGAGGGCAGAGAGGCCTTCCAACGAAAGGGGCGTATATGGCGATCATGAAGATGTCAGAAGAAGGATGTGCATCAAGGGGAGAGCAGTTCGCGTATCATTTTTTCAAGAAGTATCTGCCGGATGACTTTAAGGTGTATTCGAACGTCCTTTTGTTCCATCAAGGTTTCGATGGAATGGGGCATGAGATTGAGATTGATTTTGTTATTTTTCATCGCAATCTGGGGCTCCTGGCGGTTGAATTGAAGGATTGGCGGATTGACCAGATCCATGATGTGAGACAGGACTCGATACAGCTGAATTATAACCGGGTTAGAAATAACCCAATGAAGGATGTTCGTTTTAAGGCGCAGGTTTTGAAAGAGAAGTTGATGGAATGTCCTGAGTTTATGGATTATTGCCATCGGCTGATAATGCCGGTACATGGTTGCTGCGGGTTGCCATATATACGGTGGAGTGAGTGGCAGGAGCGGACAAGGGCTTTGATGATCCGCAGTGTTGAAAGTACGGGGATTTGTCCGTTCACATCGCTCTTTAAGGATGATTTTCTGGATACGCGCTTTTTGATGGACAGGACGCATTCATTAAGTCGTTTACGCCATTTGCGCCGGAATGCGGCGTTTGAATTTGACTGGTGTGATGGGCATGAACATATGCTGGATGAAGTTCTTTGTGCTACTTATCAGGATGAAAGTTTAGTCGGTTGTGGAAGGTAGCTAAGTAATCCTTTGAACACAGGATCAGTATATGAACGATATTCCTGAAGATATAAAAATGAGAGATCGAGTTCGAGTAATTTTGAGTGAGAGATTTCCTATGTTTGGAAAGCTCGCAGTTCAAAAGGTGCGCGCAACTCAATCAGAGGCGATGCCACCTTATATAGGAATGATCTTAGCGGCTATGGAGACGCCATCTGAAAGACCGATTTGTTTCGTATTTCCCAGGCGCGGAGAGGCTGGCCGGTTGGCTGCTGCTTTGTACGGGATTTCTAATTTTGTTAAGAAATGTCCTGGATTGGCTGTGGAATACGCCAAAGCAAAATTCAGCATGGGCCAGCGTCTACGTGTTATGCCAAGCAGGCATGTTTATGTCTTTGATGGCGTAGCGAATTCTGGATTTATATGGTTGAAAGTTATTGATGACGGAAGAAGAAGGACATCTTTTAGAACGGAAGTGGGAAGAAGGATGTTTCCGGCAATTGAAGCCCTTAGATTAGAGCCAACGAGTGGGGCGCTTCCAAAAGGAAAACTTGGGACGGCATTACGTAATCCGCCCACATCACCATTGGATGATCTTATAGGTATAAAGATTTATGGAAATAGAGCTCTGTTTCATAACGAAGTTCTTCTGTTGGATTCCCTTAATGGTTTTACATCGTTTACAGAGGATATGTCTTTCCTTCGACCAAGCAAAATAGAGCAAGCAGTTCCATTAAAAGACTTATTCCCATTTGGATCTCTTCGCAGATCGAATGATTTTGGAGGTTCGTGGTTGTCTAATTGGGACCAATTGAACTCTACTGGTGAGCCAATTGTTGCAGTTACTCATTCAGCAGCTCTTTTAGCTGATTATTGTCGGATAATCCCAGCGAAGTCAAAATTAGTGGTTGCTAATTCTTTCTCACCGAATGATTTGCAGTCATATGACGATATCGCTCAAAGTCAAAGATTGGCAATCTTTCTTGATTCTAATGAGACAGAGATGATCGAATTGTTGGCAAAAAGAAACTGTGATTTCTGGTGGTTTGAAAACACAGAAATTTCGCATGCGGGGAAGAATGGGGATTCCGCATCAAATGGTGTAATAGCGCTTATTTCTCGTTGTTCGGAGAATAAGCTTAATTTAAGCATCGACCAGGCTTTGTGTCGGCACGATATCCTTGAGGAAGCTCATGAGTTGCTTTGTAAATTGTCAGCGTCATTTATTAAAGCTGATGATAATCCTTTGACTCGATTGGTTATGTACTGTTGGAGAGTCTTTTCGGAGGCGCGTAATTATATTGACCTGCCATCTGAAGGCGACCGTGATGCCATGACTCTTCAGCTTAAACAATTACGAGAAGAAATGGGCAGAAGTCGCGCTTGGATACCTCCCGAGTCAGGAACATTATTAAAAAATTATATTCTTAATATTGAAAAGTGCTATGAGGTTTCCGGAGATTTGGGAAGGGCAAAGGGGGATGCGTTAAAAAGGGCTATAGCTGATGCATTGCAGGGGAGCTTGAAGTTTGCGCTGGTCGTGAAGAGTGAAAACAAAGTTGTTGATTTGCGGTCGTGGCTTTCTAAACAGGGCTTTAAGCCCCCGATTGAAATATTCTCAACTGGGGCGGTTCCTGCCGACAAGTTTTTCGATCGGTTGATTTGTGTTTCTTGGTTTAACTCTACAATCATGACAAATATATCTAACTTGTTAACAGCTCCGAACATATTGGTTGTTTCGTATCCTTTTGAATTTCAATGGCTAAAGCAATTTAAAGCTCGAATGAAAAAGCGCCAGGATGTGCAGGTTTTAGATGCCGAGTCTAAGGCAACCATAATTAATGGCGGGGTCAAGCCGCAATTTACTTGGCCTTATCCACAATCATTACAGAAAGTCGTTCCACAGATTTCAGGCATAGATATATTGGCACTTGAAAGCCGGTTATTAGGTGCGCGTATTGGTTCTGCAGCCCGTTCTGTTGATGTGGCTGATAGTGTAATGGCACGATATGTAAAATTCTCCGGGGATTTTTATACCTTTTTGACAGATTCTCACAAGGTGCCTGTTGTAACAGGTTTGTTGTCTTCGCAAAGTAAGGCAGAACAGGGTATCCCAGAAAAAACAGTAGCCGATATTCGGACGGGAGATTTTCTTGTTTTTCCTGACTCGGGAGAGCGAGAGTTGGTTCAGGGCCTGGCAGATAAAATTCTTGGCAATGAAGCACCTATTTTGCGGGCAAAGGCGCGAGTTTGGAAGCAGACGCTGCAAAATTGTGGCCTCACACCCGAGCAATTTCATTTGGAAGCCTACAATTTAAAGCGGCCGCGTCATATTATGACAATCCGTAATTGGTTTGCTAATACGGCCCAAATTGGGCCCCAAAGCAAAGAAGATTTGATTCTTATCGCTCTTGTCACAAATAACAAAGAATTACTAGATGGTGTGGAGGGCATACAACAGGCAATTGATAGGTTGAGGGGTTGTCATCTTAGCGCAGGCATGTATTTAAGAAATATTCTGTTACAACGACTTCCTCAGGTTATGGGGAATATTCAAGAAAGTGGGTCGAAGGTAGATATTGGTGATCTTGGTTCTGCCTGGATAGTACAGGCAGAGTATATTGAACAGGATTTTGAGCCTCGAGGGCGTTATGAGGTAAATCGCCTGTTGACTGAGAAATTGGTAGGAGAATTGAAAGCTTAATTATGGCTCGTATGTATCCGTCATATTTTTTAGATTCCTGCAGCAACGCCGAACGCAGGTTGTTTTCATTATTTAAGAGTGATCCAGCTACTGCTGACTGGGTTGTATTGCATTCACTCGGTTTGAGCTCCAGGGGGAAGAAGCCCTACGGGGAAATTGATTTTGTTATTTTGATTCCGAATGAGGGTATTTATTGTTTGGAGGTTAAGGGGGGGCGTATCGCT
>JBAXBM010000186.1:0-4581 GCA_037141995.1 Candidatus Omnitrophota bacterium | reverse complement strand
GATAGATGACAGCAGTATTGGCGAGCGCAGTGCCATTAATATCCACACGGTCAATATAGACCTGAGAGCCCGCTATGACAGGGCTGTCAATGGCCACCTTAATCTGGTTAACAGTCAGGCTGTCAACCTGAAAACTGAATGGCACAACATCATTGCTGACAAGACCAGTTGGATCAATCCAGGCGCTTGGGGTATGGCTTAACTCCTGAGCGCCCATATCAGTACCATTGATGTAAAAATGTACTGTCGGCACAACACCGTTGATAATGGAGCCGTTGAGATAAAGAGTAACAGTGGAGTTGAAGGTCTGTGAACGCGTTACAGTGGAATCATGCGCAGAATCTGCAATATTGGCAGGGCCTGCATCGCCATACAGCACAATGCGGTCGTCGTTTCCACTTCCTGTAAAGCTGTTTTGATTAACCTCCAGATAGTTCGCACCGCCATAAGCGCTGGCGACAATGATGCCCGCCAATTTACTGTATATGGTATAGCCTGTTACATCATATAATCCGGGAAATTGTGGTGGATCATTATTCCAAAAAAATGTGCCGGATAACCAGTCCGGTGTGTTCGCGCCACCCCACGTATTAAAAAAACTTTGGTACCAGTGCGCTTGCGTTGCATCGTCTCTTTGTGTTCCAGGCTGAGCAATCAGAGCGTCAGTGTAGAGACTTCTGTTTGCTGCTCCGGCGAAACTGGCGCAACCCGTTTCGGTAAAGATGACTTGCTTGTCGGTTGTTGCAGCAATATCAGCCAGATACTGCATCCAGCCCAGCGACATCCATTCGGCATCAAGCTGAGCAACCGCTGGCGTCGCAACTCCCGTTGAAAAATCGGGATAAACATCGACACCAACATAATCAAGCTTATCCCAAAACTGTATCTGTGCGACTTCATTATGTGAGAGATGATACACATCACTGAGTGCGGCATACGTCAGCTTGCCACTATAGACGGCACGCACACTGGCAATGATATCTTCCCAATAGGCTGTATACATTGGCTTCGTTGCCGCCAGCATCTCATTGCCAATCGAGAACAGTGGAACATTAGTGTGCTGTGCTAACTCAGCCCATTGTACAATCCATGTTTTATAACCAGCAAAAAACGCAGCCGGGTTAGCAATAACCAGGCTCGCATCCAACAGATTACCCGATTCACTGCCGGTATATTGACCCAATGCCGGATTAAAGAGACTAATTTGCGGCTTCAAAAAAACATTCAGCCCTTTGGCTTCGACCTCAACAATGGCATGTTCGACACTGGCAAAACTCGCGGTTTGACTATAACCGTCCAAACCTTTAATCCAGTCACTTATAACCCCCGTATCGAGATTGATAACCGATATGCTACCCAATCCAACAGAATTTGCGCCAGAATCAACCACATTGGCAAGCAAACGTGTGTATCCCAAACCATCATAGCCCGTCCGGCTATACGTCGACATGCTTATCCCGTTAAAAACAAACTCCATACTACCTGTTCTATTGTATTACGCTAACCAACTGCCATTGACATCACCCTTGACAACCCCGATGATATGCAACTCTTGGTCAACATCCAAGATAACTGGTATCGGATTTTCCGGCCAGTGGACGCTCGTTCGTGACATCGTCTCACTGCCGACGCTCTCCGGCATAAACAGCCACTCTTTTTCTGGCGCAGTGCTGAGCTTGACCGCCATCTTCAGGATATTGAGCGCATCGGCAGCCTTGACCTGACCATCATGGTTAACATCTGCCGCAAGGTATTGGTATGGCGACACTGCGCTTCCATCAGCATTGGGGTACATACCCACAGCGATCTTCAGTGCAGCAAGCGCATCGTTGGCTTTGATGGCATTACTTTCGGCTGTGCCGGATATTTTGGCGTTTGTCAGAGCATACGTGCCATCAGGCATGTCGAGGTGCTGGTAGAGACCATCAGAGCCAGTGGTCATGCTGTCCAAAACAATGGAATTTGATGAAAGAGTGTTCGTAACATCTTTAAGTGGAGCACCGGTTTTCCAGAAGGTCAACAATCCATGAACGCTATTACCCACAGGAGTCTGCGTTACAATAAAAAACTGGGATGCCGCAGTTGATCCGCAATGTCCGTCCTGTACGGAATAGGTCAGCTCGACCGGGCCGGTATAACCAGGGGAAGTTGTAAGTGACCATGTCCCATCTGAATTATCGTGCACATTTCCGCCAGCATCAGAGGTTAATGCTGTAATTGTCAGAGTATCACCATCGGGGTCAGTAAATCCCTGCAAAAGATGAGTTGAAGAAATAGTGTAATCCTTATCCTGAACAGCTTCTGGCAGCACAAATGTTGCACTTCCCTGCGGGGCCTGGTTGATATGAATACTCAGGTCAGCAATCGAAGTGGAGGCCACATTATCCTGGGTACTACAAAAATCAACCCACTCGTGTTCGATAGCAGCTACATCACCACCATCATTGAGCGCGCTTGCAATACTGCTGTTCCGATCAACAATAATGCTGACCGATTCAGGCAATGGAGCCGAAGGATCAAGCCCCATAATAGAGCAGATATCATGCAATGTGCCAAGGTCATAACTCTTGTTAGCAGCGGCGGCATCAAGAATGGCGAGTGTCAGATTCATGCCGGTATCATCATCAGAGAGTGATGTCAGAATAGCAACCTGAACTGCAACCTTCTCAACAGCGAGGGCAACAGGATCATGCAGATTAGAGAGCAAAGCCGTATAAGCATCATAACTTTGCAATAGCACCTCCGCCGGGATCCCCAGCACCAGCTTGATATCCTGCGCAGCAATATTGGGAGAAATGCCAAGGTCAAGCGCATCTTTCAGCAGGGTTGTCAAGGGGTTGATGATGATGGTACCTGAAGGTGCATCAAGATGAATCAGCGTGATGAGTGAGTCACCCTCTTTGGCCGGAAGAACGGTTTTAGGGGTACTGACTGGCATCTCAGCCACCGCGCCATTGTCAGTATAGCTTGCAACAACCTGAATGAGATGACCGACATCTTCATCCCGCAGGAGATAGCTTTTGTCAACAGCTTCGGAAATAGCCGACCAGGAAAGGCCATTATCAGCAGAAAGCTGCCACTGATACGTAATGGCACCATCCATGCCATCCGCATCACTTACCGTTGCCGTAAGCGTGTGACCTGCGGAGCCAACACCGCTGACAACCACAATCCCTGGCATGTTGGATGGGGGAGGGGTTGCCCCGGTAGCTGAAACGAATGTCAAACCACCCGCTCCAAGCGCAAAAAGCCCATTAATGAATTTGACCTGCTCAACATTTTTGAGCGTATCCTTGCCATTTGATGCGGAACCTGTCACACTGTCGGTGATAACAAAACTACTATCTGCATCCACATACTCAACAAGGTAACGGGTACTCATCCCCGCATACACGACGGTATCGGCAATGCCATCACCCCCATCAAGAGTGTCATCGCCTCCACCACCCATCATTTCATCGTTACCACTGCCTCCATACACAACATCATTGCCTTGTCCTGCAACAACAATATCATCTCCGGCACCAGCATACAGCGTGTCATTTCCAGCCTTCAGATCGAAATACTCATCCTGGGTTGATCCCGTCACCACATCACTGCTCTCTGTACAACTACCAGATTGCGTGCTCACTACCCCCGAGCCGGGAATAACGCCAGCAGCAAAATTTGCAATAAACATGCCACTGTCGTAGATGTGATCGCCAGTATCGGCTATACCAATCTTGATATGGTTGGTTGCTCCGCCAGCAATAATTGGTGCTATAATTTTCAGTCCATGGCTGACGCCATCATATTCAATCGGCAGAAGGCTGGCGCCAGTTACTGGATCAGCAGCATTATCCTGAAAATATCCTGCAGCAAGATTGGAGCTGACCACACTCAGCGGATGCGCAGGGTCATGATTGAACAAGGCGTAATTGACTCCATTAACCGTAACAATAGCGCAATCAACAAATTGATCGACCCATTCAGGATATTCGTCCGACCCAAAGACAATATCGAAACTCACCGATGTTGCGGCAGTATCAGACACCGTAAAATCAAACGAAAGTGTTGTGGCATCGTACGATTGTGTCTGAAAAACAGAATTGACGACAGCATCAATGTCAGCATCGCCATTATAGAAAAAACCAGAGGCGGCACTGTTATCCTGACCGAACCAACCAACAGTATTCGTCATCCCGGGTGTCGTTCCAGTCGTAAACAATAATCCCGCGCCAATACCAAGCGCCGTGAGTGAGCCATCATAAAAATTGACGGCATCACCACCTGATGGAGACAAAACAGTGGAAAAAACTAGCACCCCGGAATTGGGCGATAAAAGCGACGAAACAAGCACAGAGGGATCCGTACCTGCATACAAGGTAAAAGGATTTGACATATCTGTATCTCCCTGTTGTTATTTTTGCGAATGGCACACAAGCAGAGAACCACAACAGATTACAGGAGCAAATTGTCACAAAAATATTTCAGACTCTTTGCTCCTGTTCGCCAAACCATAGTCCATAACGGCTTACCCCACCCAACTACCATTAACATCACCCTTGACAATGCCGATCAAGTGCAACTCCTGGTCAATAT
>JBAXBM010000185.1:0-4603 GCA_037141995.1 Candidatus Omnitrophota bacterium | reverse complement strand
GGAATTCACCCCTGTGCCCGGACAACCCAAAGTCTTGCTCAAGCTTATCAACGGCGCGTCAGATGAACCTGATTTCAAGAATCCTGACAATTTCTACAAACTCAATTTCAAAACATCTTTCATGACACTCGACATGACCCGCAAAAGCGGCATCCAAGAAAAAAAGCCAAAAGGCATGACCCTGCAGGAACTCAAGGATGAAATCGCCAGGCTGAAAAAAATGAACATCGACACGCGGCCCCTTGCCGCGGAATATCACCGCAAGATCGCCTGGTCGCTGTCTCCTCTATTATTCATCCTGCTGGGATTCCCGGTAGCCGTCATTACCCACCGCCGGGCCAGGACAGCAAACCTCCTGCTGGCGGTTATTTTCGCGGCCCCCTATTTTTTATTGTCTGTCGGCTGTGAAGCCCTGGCGGCCCAGGGTATTGCCAGCCCTGAAATGATCATGTGGGCACCGAACATCCTCGGCGCCGTTATCGTCATCATCCTCAACTACAAATTATGCGCATCCTAGACCGTTACCTTTTCCTCAGCATTGTCCGGGTCTTCATCTCAACTATCCTTTTATTCACGTTCCTGTACATCCTTATCGATGCGGCCTCCCACCTCGACGATTTCATTTCCAACAAAGTCCCCAGCCTGACGATCCTGAATTATTACGCTTCTTTTTTTCCTGTCATTTTTGTACAAACATCGCCGATCGCGTGCCTTTTGGCCGTACTTTTTACTTACAGCAGCCTTAACAACAATAACGAAATCATTGCCCTGCGCGCCAGCGGCCTGAACTACTGGAAAATCACCGGCCCGGCCATTATTTTCGGGCTGATCGTGACATCAATGGTTTTTATGGTAAATGAACGTTTCGCGCCCGGCGCCGCCATCCTTGCCCAGGAAATAAAAAAAGATAAAATTGAAACAAAAGTTTCCGGCCGCCAGGAACAAGCCCAGCCCATCAAAAACCTTTTCTTTTACGGCATGAACAACAGGCTTTTCTATATCGACGCCTATGATCCTGCGGCCAAAACACTCGCCGGCGTCATGATCTTCGTGCAGGATGACCAGCAGCGCGTGATCGAAAAAGTCACCGCCTTCAAAGCCTCATGGACAGGAACAAACTGGAAATTCATCAACGGGCAAATTTCACATTATAATCTTGAAGACCAATCGCTCAAGGATGACCTTGAAGTCTTTAAGGAAAAAATAATCGAGATCCACGAATCACCGGCAGACCTCCTCAAGCAGGGCCTGAACAACACCGCCATGAACATCATGCAGTTAAAAACCTATATCAAGCGGTTCAAGGCCAGCGGCGCGGTGGTCGCCCTCAATAACCTCAAGGTCGACCTGCACCAGAAAATCGCCTACCCCTTTGCCTGTATCATCATCATCTTTGTGGGGATGCCTTTTATCCTGGTCACCGGAAAACGCAAAGGCCTCACCTTCGCCTCCATCGGCATCGCGCTGGCCATCAGCTTCCTTTTTTACGTGGTCAATGCTGTCGGGTTGGCGCTTGGAAAAGGAGGCGTCCTGCCGCCGTTTCTGGCCGCCTGGCTTGCCCCGATCTTATTTTCCGGCGCCGGATTCTACCTCATCCGAAAACTTTTTTAGCGGGAATAAATACGCGGAAGGCGGTTGCCGAGGCTGCAGACGATCTCGTAGGGGATGGTCCCGGCCCAGGCCGCAAGGTCATCCGCGCTGATCGACAATTTCCCCTGTTGCCCGAGAACCACCACTTCATCGCCGGCATTGACAACCCCGGCGGATAACGCCGATGAAATATCCACAATTGTCTGATCCATGGTGACGCGCCCGAGAATAGGGCATGGCCTGCCGTTAATGAGCAAGTGCGCCTTGTTGGAAAAAGCGCGTGCATACCCATCACTATAACCGATGGACACAACAGCCACGGGGGTGTCTTTCAAGGCCCGGAACGTATGCCCGTAACTCACCCCGCGCCCGCTGGCAATGACCTTAACCATGAGGACCCTGGCTTTAGCCGCCATGACCGGCCTGAGCCTGATCATCCGCGCCAATTCCGGCGCAGGATAAATCCCGTACAGCATAATACCCGGCCGCGTAAAATTAAAAGAGCGGTTCTTGTATGCCCCAAGCCCCGCGCTGTTGGCCGCATGCAGGTATCTGAAAGAAATGCCTTCCCTGCCCATCACAGCCACGAGCACATCAAGATGCTCCATTTGCCGGGAAGTAAACGCCGCATCCGTGTCCGCCATCGGGAAATGTGTGAAAATCCCTTCCACGCGGATATTCTTCAGCCGCGCCAGTTCACGGATAAACGCCGGCGCATCTTCATGCCAGACTCCCAGACGGCCCATCCCGGTATCAACTTTCACCTGAACCGCAACCTGCCTGCCGGGAGCCCTGCGCCGCGCCGCGCGATCCAGCGCTGCCGCAAAATCCATCGTGCACACGGCCGGAACAAGGTTATTCTTAAGAAGAACAGGAATGTCCGTACGCAATGTCGCCTCGAAAAAAACAATCCCCCCCTTACATCCGCTCTGCCTCAACGCCGCCCCTTCAGCCGCATTGGATACCGCGAAAAACTTTCCGCCGGCAGCTGCAATCACGCGCGCCGCCTCAATCATCCCGTGCCCGTACGCATCTGCTTTAACAACGGCAAGGACATCCACCTTCCGCCCTGCACGCGGGGCAAGCTGGCGCCCGGCAGCCCGGCAAACGGCATCAAAATTATGGCGGATATTACCGCAATCTATTTCAACCCAGGCTGAAGATGACGGCTTCATGCGAATCCTTTGGGCCTACTCACCTGACAGTCCTCAGGATAAAGGTATAAAGGGACAAGCGCTTCCATGCAGTCCATCTCACCTTTTAAAAAACGCTGATACCCCAGGCGGGCCAGATCCTGCGCTCGGGGAAGCCACCGTGCCGGCGGCTCAAAAACAGGATGAAAAGCCCCTGACGCCGCCATGATCCGATCACGGCACAGAGGGATAGCGTCACCGGAAAAAATAACGGGTCC
This sequence comes from Candidatus Omnitrophota bacterium, assembly GCA_037141995.1. Lineage (GTDB taxonomy): Bacteria > Omnitrophota > Gorgyraeia > Zapsychrales > Fredricksoniimonadaceae > Fredricksoniimonas. Next base: position 1,602 of record JBAXBM010000185.1, on the reverse strand, counting down.
CTGCAGCCCTTTGAGCACCGTATCAATAACCTCCAGCTGATACCCGCGATGCCGGATAAGGGCATCGCCTTTCCTGTCATACAATGAACTGTAAACCATGCCGCGCCTGGCATCATTGATCACGCACACCTGCACCGGAGAACTGATCCTGGGCTGTCGCACATTCATGGCCACAGCATCCAGGCTCGCGATACCCACCACAGGCTTGCCCGTCACCATGACAAACGCCTTAACCATCGAAAGCCCAACCCTGAGGCTTGTGAACGATCCCGGCCCCAATCCCACCACAAAAGCATCAAGCTCGCCCAATCGGACATTGGCCTTGGCCAGGACCCGCTCAATGTCAAAGGTGATGCTCATGGAAAAATCTTTGCGCGGCGCGACATTGCGGGCGGCCATCATCGTGTCCCCCTCGCTGACAGCCAGGCTCACATGTTTTGTCGACGTATCAACCGCAAGGATCTTCATAAATTTTTCACCCATGCCTGCCATCTTTCTTTCAGGCTGTCACCCCGGATACCGATGGTCACCGCGCGTGTATCATCTCCGGCATGCTCCAGCAGCACATGCCAGTGATCCCGGGGCAGCAACGCCTCAAGGCGCTCTGACCATTCAACCACCGCGATACCTTTGCCGTAAAAAAACTCCTCATAACCAAGGCCGTGAAGATCCTCGGCACAAATACGATAAAGATCAAAATGATACAGAGGAACGCGCCCTTCATAAATATTCATCAGCGTGAACGTAGGGCTGTGCACCTGCTTCGATGATATCCCGAATGCCCGGACCATTCCCTTGACAAAAACCGTCTTGCCTGCGCCGAGATCACCAAACAGGCATACCGCGTCTCCGCCTCGCAAGGCCCCGGCAAAAGCCTCACCCAAAGCCAGCGTCTCTTCATAAGAATGCGTCAGGCGGCGAAATGTTGTCATCAAAAATGCCGGAATCCCCGGTCCTTGAGTAAATCAGTCTGGCCTCCCGGCCGGACAATGGAAAAACCTTCCCGCCGCGGACAGATCACGCCGACCGGATAAAACTTAAATTTTTCCGGCCCCCGGTATTCCAGCAATTTTCTGGCGCGCACCGCGGGCATGGTAAACAGCAGCTCAAAATCCTCACCGTCAGTTAACGCCTGGCGCGATGTCGCGCCGCGATGGCAGGGGACAAGAGATTCCTCAATCAGCGCGCCCACGCAACTGGCTTTAAGGATATGCCCGAGATCACCGGCCAAACCATCCGAGAGGTCGATCATGGCTGAAGGCCTGAATTTTTCAACCAAAAACCTTGATTCCCGCACGCGCGGCGTAAAATGCAGGTGCCGCCCTGATTTAAACGACCCGCCCAACGGCCCCGACACAAAAATCCAGTCGCCGGGGCGCGCGCCCTGGCGGCGAACCAGGCGGCGTTTCTCAACCTCGCCCAGCAACGCGATATTAATAACGATCTTTTCCGAACGGACCGTATCACCGCCGACAATACTCACGCCGAATTCCCGCGCCACAGCGGACATACCCGCGTACAGGCTCTTGACATAACGCGTGGTGACCCGGCCGGGGACACCCAGCGAAACAACCGCGAAAAGAGGCTCCCCACCCATGGCGG
>JBAXBM010000184.1:0-4627 GCA_037141995.1 Candidatus Omnitrophota bacterium | reverse complement strand
ACGCGTTGAAGCATACCGTTCTGTTGAAGGGTGAAGTTTCGGATGGCGCTAATCCTATAGAAGCCCTGACGAGATTTATGAAAAACATCAAGGAATTGCCGTTGTTCCAGGATGTGGCGCTCATTAATTCCGAGAACCGCAATGGAGCTCAGGTATTTGAGATCCAGGCTAATTTAGCAGAGTGAGATAAAATGCAAGGTATCCCGTTGACCCAGACCCAGAAGAAAATATTGATCATAGGCGGAGCTGTTGCCCTGGTATTCTTGCTGCTCTGGTTTTTTGTGTTCCTGCCGATGAGGGCGGCTACGGATAAAATAAAGACTGATCTGGCTGCGCTGGAGGCCCAAATCCGGGAGATCGAGACGAGTTGCGGCCAGGCGAAAACGTTTGCTGAAAATATTCGGGCGATGGAAATCAGGTACCGGGCCGTTGAGAACAAGTTCCCGTCTGATATTCAGGAGTCTCTGAAAGCCATTGCGAAGATCGCGGGGCAATTTAATGTCAATATCGATTCACTGAAACCGTCTTTCAAGAAGCCCCTGCTGGATAAGGCCAATAAAGAGGTTGTGCTGGACGGGAGGCGCTGTGAAACGATTCATGTTACGCTGGTGATTCAGGGTTCTTATGAGGGCCTGGTGAATTTCAGGGAGGCGCTGGAGGAGGGGCTTCCCGGATTTATTGCCGCGGAAACACTCGGTGTTTCACGGAATTCCGTTAATGCGCCGGAACAGATCACAAGTACGTTGGCGTTTAATTTTTATCTTTTGGATTGAATCATGGATAACAAGACAAAGCTTCAGCTTGCGGCCATCGGTGTCATGGGGATTATTCTTTTATTCGCGATTAATAATGCCAGGCTGTCTATTGTTAAAGCCGGAGCGCTCAAGGGTAAAGCCGTGCCGGCGGAACCATTGAAAAAAGATGCCGGGCTGCAGCCTGTTGACGCGGCTGTCCCTGACCTGGCGCAAAAGTTCAACAAAACCGTAATTTATAAAAAATTGCTGGAACTTGACCAGGACCTTTCTTTAAAAAGAGATCCATTTTCTTACGGGATGATCCGCAACCGGGTACCGGCGCCGGTTTCTTCAACAGGGGTGGGGTTGACGGCTATCTTATGGAGTGATGCCGATCCGCTGGCGGTTGTTGATCATAAGGTGGTCAAGAAGGGTGACAAGGCAGGCCAGAATACGGTCGTGGCCATCAAGGAGCACAGCATTATTTTGAATGATGGCGTTAAGGATTTTGAATTGAAATTAAAAAAGTAGCTGCTGCGCAGAGTCTGATTCGTTTATTTTTTCCAAAAATACAAAAAGTACAAGCATCACCGCGCCGCTTGCAATCCGGTTCATTTTGTGTAGAATACAGGAAAATTTTTTACAGAAGAGGTTGGCGTGTCAAAAATTGGTATTGCCCTTATTCAGACGGCTGCGGCACCGTCGTTAAAAAAGAATTTTGATAAGACGCTTGACTTGATGGCGCGTGCTGCCAAAGGCGGGGCTAAGATTGTTTGTACGCAAGAGTTGTTCAAGTCTGCGTATTTTTGTCAGCAGGAATCTTATGACCTTTTCAAGCTGGCGGAATTTGTCAGTGAGAAAGCGCCGGTTGTCCGTGAGTTGTCGGTGTTTGCGAAGAAGCATAAGGTTGTTGTGGTGGCCTCTTTGTTCGAGAAGCGCGCCGAAGGGGTCTATCATAATACAGCGGTTGTGCTTGATGCGGACGGCAAATACCTGGGGAAGTACCGCAAGATGCATATCCCTGATGATCCGCAGTTTTATGAAAAGTTTTATTTTGCTCCCGGGGATCTTGGGTACAAGGTTTTTAAAACAAAATATGCTGATATCGGCGTTCTTATTTGTTGGGATCAGTGGTACCCTGAAGCGGCGCGCCTTACAGCCCTTTTGGGGGCGCAAATCATATTTTATCCCACAGCTATCGGATGGCTGCCGGCGGACAAGGCGGTATACGGAGCGCGCCAGCAGGCGTCCTGGGAGACGATCCAGCGTTCGCATGCCATTGCCAATGGCTGTTATGTGGCCGCCGCTAACCGTGTCGGTTTTGAGGTGAGCCCCGGCGGAGGGGACGGCATTGAGTTCTGGGGGGGCAGTTTTGTGGCGGACCCTTACGGGACAGTTGTTAAACGCGCGCCGGTTGACAAGGAAGAGGCGCTGGTAGTCTCCGTTGATCTTGATATGATGGCATCCAAACGTGTGCAGTGGCCGTTCCTGCGTGACCGCCGCATTGATAGTTACGGCGATATCCTCAAGCGTTATGCTGATGAATAAATTCCCGCCCTATAATCTTGCCGCGTTAGGTTTCCGTATGCCTGCCGAATGGGAAACGCACCGGGGCACATGGTTGTCGTATCCGCATAATCCTAAAAGTTTTTTTACGGCGCTTGAAGGTGCCCGGGAAGGCTTCGCGGACATCGCGGCGGCGCTTGCCGGGGTGGAAGAGGTGCATGTCAACGTCAATGACGCGGCAACGGAACAGGCATTCCGGAAGAAGCTGTCGCGGCGCAAGGTGACAAAGAATATTTTTGTGCATTATTTTCCGACTAATGATGCCTGGTGCCGCGATCATGGGGCAATTTTCCTCAAGCATGCGGTGACAGGCCAGGTCATTGCGACAGACTGGATCTTTAATGCCTGGGGAGGGAAATATCCGTGTGCCAAAGATAACCGTATCGCGCGCAAGATGGCGGATTTTATGGGGAAGGATTGTTTTTCTTTTCCATGGGTCATGGAGGGCGGATCAATTGACGTTAATGGCGCCGGCATTCTCTTGACGACCGAGGCGTGCCTTCTGCATAAGAACCGGAATCCTTCTCTGTCAAAAACGCGGATTGAAAAATTGCTTTGTGCGGGGCTGGGGGTCAAAAAGATACTTTGGCTGAAGGACGGCATTGCCGGTGATGATACCAACGGCCATATTGATGATATTGCCCGTTTTACTGATGCCAGGACGATTGTTACCGTGGTGGAGGAAAACAAGGCGGATGCGAATCATACGGTCCTGGCGGAGAATCTGGCAAATTTGAAGGGGTTCCGTGACCTTGACGGGAAGCCGTTCCGTATTGTGACGCTCCCGATGCCCGAGCCTGTTTATTACCGTAAGGACGAGCGTTTGCCGGCGAGTTATGCGAATTTTTATATTGCCAATGGGATTGTTCTCCTGCCGGTTTTTCATTGCCCGCAGGATAAAGAGGCGGGCCGTATTCTCCAGGGTGTTTTTAAGACAAGGAAGATTGTGCCCATTGACGCCCGTGCGATTATTGTCGGATTGGGGACATGCCATTGCCTTTCCCAGCAAATTCCGGCCTGAGAAAGATTGTAAAATCGCAAGAAGCCGTTAGAATAATAAAGAGGGGCTGGTTTTAATAAACGCCCCCTGGGGGAATCGAACCCTCATCCCAAGCTCCGGAGGCTTGTGCTTTATCCATTAAGCTAAGGGGACATTGGCAGGAATATTAACACAAACCTGCGTTTGAGGGTAGAAAATTTCAACTGGATTTTATTAAAGTGATGGATGCATTAGGTGTCGACGGGAATTTGTTAATCGTAATACAGGAGGTTTTTATGGCGGAAGATAAAAAAGAAGTGAAGAAATGTTTTATTACGCGCATGTTCGAGGCGCTGGATAAGAAAATGAAGGAGAAGGCGGCGGGCTGCAGTTCCTGTTGCTGCGGGTCGGATTCCAAAGAGCAGGATAAGGGCAAGAAATGTTGCTGACAGAATTGTTGGTTGTTCCTGCCGTGCGCGCGGATGGGGCGGCACGGGAAAAAATTATTCAGGAATAAAATTTTTATTTGCATTGCATGACATTTGGTGTTAGATTTTCATCTATCGTTTCCGATTTGGCCAAGGGCTATTTTATCCCAGCTTGTTATCGACGGAAAAAGTTAAAGATATTGCTGGATAAGTTTTTGCATAAAATGCCCCCGCGGGGTGTGTGGCATTTAATTCGTCAACAACAGGAAAAAAGGATCAGCGAGAGATGAAAAATACCGCGCATGCCGTTGTCAGCACGCCCGTAAACCTGGATGATGTGGTGCTTGATGCTGAAGGCTTGGTCAATGAGAAGCAGTTTCAGTCGCTGACCATTGGTGCCCGTATCCCCAAGGATTATTTTGTCACCAGCGGGGTGGGTGAGTGCGATATTACGGTGCATGCGGGTTCATTTCACCTCGCGTTGCGTGATGCCGGGATTGAGCGTTACAATATCATGACGTATTCATCCATCATGCCGGGTATCGCCCGTCTGATTCCAAAGCCCAAGGACCTGGTGCACGGCTGTGTGATCGAGACTATCATGGCGTGCGCAAGCATGGAAAAAGGTGTGCGCGCTACTGCCGGGATCATTTATGGCTGGCTTTATCACCGTAAAACGCGTCAGCGTTATGGCGGGTTGGTGTGCGAGTACAACGGTTCTTTGACAGCGCAGGAAGCCGGCGAGCAGCTGCATGCAAGCCTGCAGACGCTGTATAAGAACGGCTTTGAGGATGAGTATGAATTGCGCGACGAGAAATTGACGACCGAAAGTTTTGTCCCGAAAAAGAAATACGGGACAGCGCTGGTGGCGATCTGTTTTTCGAATTATGTTTATCCGGTATTGAGTGTCCGTTAATGGC
>JBAXBM010000183.1:0-4635 GCA_037141995.1 Candidatus Omnitrophota bacterium | reverse complement strand
TAAAGCCCCGTCAGGCTGTCACGGATAGCCATATCCTCCACCTTATCGTACATCTGCGCGTTTTCCAGCGCCACCGCGGCCACATCACCAATAGCCTTCAGGAATCTCAAATCTTCCTTGTGAAACCGCAACGGCTTGGCACTATCCAAGCGTAAAATCCCGACAACCTTCTTTTGAACAATCAGGGGAACGCTCAACAAAGAACGCACCGGACGTCCTTCAAACTCTTTCATCTTGTTCAAATCAAACCTGAAATCATTCCTGACATCTTCCAGGTGCAGGGGTTGAAGGTGCGTCACGATCCAGTGATCAAACACATCCCCCCGCTTGCTCTTGATATTAACCGAACGCCGATTATGCTCGGCATGCACAATGTACAATTCACCAATATTAACATCAAAAAGATAGAGAATGGCTGTCGCGTCGCCCGGCTCAAACATCTGGCACAGTTCCCCGCACAAGGTGCGCGCCGAATCTTCCAGGGAAAGGCATATACTCAATTTCTCAACCAGGCTTTTGAGCTGCGCGTACATAACAATTTTATGACGAAAAGATTCGATAACATGATTTTCCTTGTCCAGTTCCGACTCCAGGAGATTGGACTTTTCAAAAAACTCTTCTTTTTGAAGCTGGACCTGGGATTTTTTTTGCTTAAGGCGGCGGTAGAAAAAAACAAGCGGGAAAATATTGACCAAAAGCGCCAAGGTAAGAAATGGGAATAAACCTGACTGATACCGGATCGCATAAATAAAAAATCCGGCAAGAGGCACAAGAAGGCTGACAACAAGAAACGCGTAATACTTAAACGATCGTCGCTTCAGTTTCTGGATCAAAGAAGTGCACCTTGCGCATATCGAAGACAACTTCCATGTCGCGGTTGGCTTCCGGGCGGTTTTGAACCCCCACGCGCGCCGTGAAATTGTTCTTCCCCGAGTTAAGGTAAAGGTAAACATCCGAGCCCAACGGCTCAACCATCTCGCAGGTCACACGGACAGTATTGTCAAGGGATGCTTCCGATACAAAAAGTTTGTCATAAATATCCTCGCTGCGTATGGCAAACACAACCTCTTTGCCAGCATACGGGGTGATCGCCGCGCTCATTTCATCAATCAGTTTAACGCGGAATTTCCCTTCGTCAAAATAAAATTTCTTATCCTTGCGCACAATCGATCCTTGAAAAAGATTGACCGGCGGCATCCCGATAGAGCTGGCCACAAACTTATTGACCGGCTTATCATAAATAGTCATGGGGTCCGCGCACTGCTGGATCATGCCGTTTTTCATCACCACAATACGGTCTCCCATCGTCATGGCTTCGGTCTGATCGTGCGTGACATAAATAAATGTGGTCTGCAGGCGCAGGCGCAATTTGTGTATTTCCGCCCGCATGGTCACGCGCATCTTGGCATCCAGATTGGATAACGGCTCATCAAACAAAAAAACCTTGGGCTTACGCACAATCGCGCGGCCAAGCGCCACGCGCTGGAGCTCGCCTCCCGCCAGCTGGCGCGGCCGGCGGTTAAGATAAGGAGAAATATTCAGGATCTCCGCTGCCTCATGGATGCGCTTCTCGATCTCTGCCCTGGGATAATGCCGCAGTTTGAGACCAAAAGCCATGTTCTCAAACACCGTCATGTGGGGATAAAGCGCATAATTCTGAAAAACCATCGCTATGTCCCTGTCTTTAGCAGGGACATCATTCACCAGGCGGTCACCAATCCATATCCGGCCTTCAGAAATATCCTCAAGGCCCGCGATCATCCGTAAAGTGGTGGACTTCCCGCACCCCGAAGGCCCGACAAGGACCATAAACTCCTTATCCTTGACCTCCAGATTAACATTCGCAACAACTTTCGCCGTACCGCCTTTGTAAACCTTGCTCAGGTTCTCAAGTCTGATACTTGCCATGGATCCCTTAATCCCGGATTGTGCATTAGCCGTCTTTCCTCGACGATAGCGTCTGCACAAAAACCTGCGTTGTTATTCCAACTGGCCTTTCACAGTCGCGATATGAACGAGCGAAGCGAGATCGCGACGAAGTACCGCTCCCAGTCAAATCGGCCACAATTTTACCATCAAGCAAAGACCCGGGCTCAACCCGCATTACCTCTACCTATTGAAAAATGCGGGTTACAACCAACGGTTAATCCCGATAAACCCTCCAGCTATACACCCAGGAGCGCGCGCAATGTCGTTCTGGCCGTGTCCATAATCCCTTTTGACTTGGTATATAACTTGTCATATTCATTGCTGAACACAGTGTACTGTTCTTCAAACTCTTTATTGCTTATACTATTATCCATCTTTTTTGGCTGTTTGATCTCCCGCCATAACAGAGAAAGCATTCTCTCCGTCCGCTCGATCTGATCAATGCAAGCCCTGTAATTCCTGAAAGATTTATTATCGGACAATGTGCCCAAAAAAAACTGCGCGATGCTGTAGCGCCACTTCGCTTCTTCATAATTCCAACACTTGATGAGAAAATTTAAAGTCTGTTCATACGCAAAATTTCTATTATTAATAATAAGGTTGCGCAAAACAGACGTTTTGATATTCAGGAATTCCGACCTCGGCCTGTTAAGGGGTAAAGACCTTATGCTGCGCGAAATCTCAGGAAACCAATTCGCCAGCAATGAATACGTCCCATACGTATCCACCAGGCTTTTGGCGCTGTACTGATCCCCTGTCCTGAAATCTCCGATAACAATATCGGAACTTGTTATTTCAATGAAAGCGCTGAGATTATTATAAAACCCCACATCCTCTTCAACGAAATCAATATCGCCGGGGATCTGAACAATCCGTTCGGCATCAGGATACTTATCCAGCACATGACCCCAGCCCGCAAGCCACGTCTGGCACGTATCCACCGACCAGGTTTCCACAACTTCAAGGGTTTTGTAGCGCTCATCTTTCAAAAAAGAAACAGCATCCTGCCGGATCACCGTATCCCTGTTGAGGACAACAATCGGCCTCGGGTCAATTTTTTTGCAACGGTCTACTGTCCACCAGAAATACCATTCACATTTTTTATTATTCTCATACCCCAGATAGGGAAAAATAATAAGCGGTTTTGAATGTATATTTTTACTATCGGGCTGATTTACCATATTTCTTCTTCACAATTTTTAAAAACCTAATTACGCTTTACCCCGTTTGGCTTCCAGTTGCTTGCGAATTTCATAAGCTTTATCTTCCGAAACCTCAAACGTCGCGATGATGTAAATCGCGATCAAAGTGGTCACGATCGGAATGCCAACATCACACAGCCTCATCAAAAACAATGTTGAAGGGGGCTGAATAATCCCGGCACCGATATTGAATCCAGTCCAATTAAGAAGGTATCCGCCGATGACAGAAGCTCCGGCCATCCCAAGTTTCTGGATCCACCAATAAATGCCGCTGTACATCCCCTCCCGGCGGGTTCCAGTTTGCAATTCATCATAATCGCACACATCAGCGACCATGGAGGGCACGAGCGTAAAAAGCGCTCCCAAGTGAAATCCCAAAAACGGTGCGGCAATGAGCAATAAATAAGGATTCCCGGGATTATACCCGATCCATTTAAGCCCATATCCAATGATCGCCAATGTCATCGCGATCAGGAACGCATTCCGCTTCCCTAGCTTTGACGAGAGCCATGTGGTCAATGTAATAGCTCCACAAGTACACAAAGCACTCACGGACCCAAAAACCCCCATCAACATGCCACCGCTATGCCACATCACATTCATGGCCGACGTGTCGCCGTTAGGCTGTGCTCCACCGTACAGATAGAAACACATAACATAAAACGTAAAGGCAGAGGCCAACTGGAAGCCGTTAAAGATCAGAAATGTCACCGCACAAAGTTTCACGAACGGCAGACACTTAAACGACGTCGCGCAATTACGCCAGAGATCTATAATGATATTCAAATAACCTTTTTCTTTCTCCACCCGGGGCAAATTACCATAAATTTCTTTATTGAAAAGCGCGGGCAAGATACCGCCAACCAGAATGAATATCCCCACAATAATAGCGAGCACCCTGGCACCATCAACAATGTCCGTAAAACCAGTATGGATCGTGCCCAATGAAAAATTCCAGATCTTCAATTCAAGTGTATTCGTGCTCATAATCGCAAAAAACCACGCGGAAATGATCCACACCGGTTGAGCAAAGAAACTGGCAAAGGCCTGCAGGCGTGTGCGCTCATGATAATCAGGCGTCATTTCATAACCCAGGGCGATCCACGGGATCGAAAAACACGCAAAAGAAATAACAAACAAACACTGGATTGCCAGGACATAAGCAAAATAAAATTTCTCGGAATGTCCTTGGTGTAACTGAAACATCAACGCCAACATAATACCGGACACAATGGCGCCAAAAAAGATCCACGGCCTGCGGCGCCCGTATTTCGTTCGCGAATTATCAGAACTGTACCCGATCAAAGGATCCGAAAACGCATCAATAAAACGGGGGATCGCTCCAATCCAGCCGACAAGCACAGGGTTCACACCCAACCCGGCATTCAGGACAACGATCAACTGGTTGATCGATGCTCCCGCAAATTGATTAACAAATGACCCCACACCATAAATGGCTTTCTGGAAAAAAGGAATACGGTCTTTTGGGGCTGTCGTGTGGTGG
>JBAXBM010000182.1:0-4638 GCA_037141995.1 Candidatus Omnitrophota bacterium | reverse complement strand
GCTGATTTTAAAGCGTTCTTGGTATTAGCCAACTCTTTTTTCACAGCATCAAATTCCGTATTGAGTGACGATAAAGAATTTACTTTATTTTCACATAAACTTAAGGCATCTTTCTTTACAGCCAACTCTTTCTTAAAACCATAAAGTTGCTCATTAAGATCAACCGCCCTTTTATCTAAGACACTCATTTCAGTTTTTAACAAAGAAAGTTCTTCTTTGGCCTGCTTGAATTCCAATTGTCCACTTTTCCATTCATTGGTCATGCCAGCTAATTCTTTATCTTTAATAGCCATCAGATCTTTTAATTCCTTAATAGCTGACGCATCTTTTTCCTTAACCGATACATTCGCCTTCGACAGGGCCGCAAGGGCCGCGGAAGCATTAACTCCGTCGGAATATACTTTTGCTAAAACAATAATCACCAGCAGTAATAACGTTGTCATGATCAACGCTATGATTTTATATTTTCTCTCTGACATACCCTGCTCCCGATATATTAATTAATAATTCTTACATAAGCATAACATATTTTAAAGAAACAAGACGCCACTACACCACACACCACTACACCACAAACTGCTTCCGGGTGACCGTTTCAATATATAGGCCTTCAACCTTTTTTCTGGCCCATGGCGTCTTTCGCAAGAAAACCAAGCTGGATCTTATGCCTGGGTCTTTAGCAAAACAATTAACCCTGATGCGCCGCGACATATCTTCCCATCCATATTTATCGACTAAATAAACAAGAATATTTTCTAATGTGATCCCGTGAAGCGGATCGGACTGATGGGCGCTCATCAAGCTCATTTTGTTGCTTCTTCCATTATCTCCATCATTCGTTTCACATAATCAGATTTTGATTGCAATTCACCATCCATAATTTGAGCACTTTCATAAAGCTGAACAATGCATTTCTTGATGAAGTCATCTGACGCGTTGAGAAGATAGCGGCGTGATAAATTTCGAATCACAGGATGCTCGACATTAACTTCCATGATACGTTTGGAAGCTGGTGCCTCCTGGCCCATCATTTTCATCATGCGCTCCATTTGGCGATCCATCCCGGCATCTCCCGTAACAAGCGTAACCGCCGAATCAACCAGGCGTTTTGAAATCTTAACATCTTCGACCTTATCCTTCAGTGCGTCTTTAAATAATACGATCAAAGATTTTGATAAATCATCGTCTTCCTTTTTAACCGGGCTTGCACCTGCCTCCAACTCAATATCACCCTTGTCGATCGCTTTAACCTGTTTTTTGTCATACTCAGATATCGACGGGATAATAAACACATCAATAGGATCAAATAAAAACAATACTTCAATATCATGTTTCTTGAAATATTCCAGATTCGGATTATGTTCAATCTGAGCCCGATTATCTCCCGTAAGATAATACAGATCTTTCTGGGATTCTTTCATTCTTCCAACGTAGTCCTTAAATGAAGTCATCTCTTCTGGTTTTTGGGTTGAGCTTTCAAAACGAAGAAGCTCAATCAGTTTATCCCTGTTGGTAAAATCACTGTTCAACCCAGTTTTAAATAGCGGGCCGAATGTCTTATAAAACGTAAGATATTTCTCGGATTCCTTAAGCGACATTTTCTGCAGCCATTGGATAATTTTAACAGTCAGTGCCGCTTTGATCTTGGTCATAGCTGAAGAATTCTGCACCACTTCGCGGGAAACGTTGAGCGGCAATTCACTGGTATCAACCACACCGCGGATAAACTGCAAATACTCCGGCAATAAATCCTTGCAATCATCCATGATCATGATTTTATTAGTATAAAGCTGGACTGTCTTATGCTGGCGCGTCCGCATTAAATCAAAGGGGGCCTGACGCGGAATAAATAACAACGCCTTGAATTCAGCACCCGCCCCTTCAACAGAAACCTGAAGCGCAGCCAGCGGGTCTTCATAATCATTGGTGATAAATTTATAAAATTCATTGCGTTCATCATCCTTGACATCAGCCTCCGCTTTACGCCATAAAGCTTCAACCGTATTAACCTTATCCGTGCCGACAATAATAGGAAAAGCTGCAAAATTTGAGTATTTCTTAATGATCTGACGAATCTTATGATCATCAGCAAATTCCTTAAGGCTTTCCTTGAATTTAAAAGAAATTTTTGTCCCGCGCTCCTGACGGCTGATTTCTTCGATCGAAAAATTAGCCTCACCTGAAGAAACCCAGCGGTAACCTTTAGAATCTTGACTCGCATGGCGGGTCTCAATCGAGACCTCATCCGTAACCATAAAAACAGAATAAAACCCGACACCGAACTGACCGATAAGATCACCGGCGTCTTTTTTCTCTTCTTTAATTTTTTTAAGAAATTCAAGTGTCCCCGAACGGGCAATGGTCCCGATGCTCTCCGTTAAATCTTCTTTTGTCATGCCAATACCATTATCTGATAATGTAAAAAGCATTTCTTTGGGATCAACCGTAATTTTGATTTCTAAATCTTTCCCGCGATCAAGGATGGTTTCATCAGTCAATTGAAGATAACGAAGCTTATTGAGCGCATCCGATGCATTGGATATCAATTCACGTAAAAATACTTCAGGATGCGTATAAAGCGAATGAATAATTAATTGTAACAACTGCTTCATTTCAGCTTTATATTCAAATGTTTGCGTACTTTTATTCTCCATCGCCTGTCACTCCTTCATTAAAATTAATTATGAAAATAAATATATCTAATAAGTAATCCATAAAATCTGATATCTATTCAAACACCCATGATTACCTCTTTTCTGATATCAATCCGGGCCGCACACCATTATCAGATGAAGTTGCCCCCTTCATCATGGGACAACCTTTTTTCATGCCTGTTTGAATATTTCGCGTGGCTTCTATTTCACTGACAATTTCAACAGATTTAATCAAATTAAGCCCCTGGTCATATTTCATAATCTTGTTCCCCGCAACCACAAAAAGGCCGCCATCCGGCGTTAACAGCACTTCTTTTTCCTGAAAATCCTTCCTCCCGAAATCACGCATATGCCCCATAGGGGGCATATCACCGGATTTAGAACAATGCATACAATCCATCTTGTTTTCAGGGCATATCGGCCTGACACTTTTTCTACATGGACAAAACCAGATACAAAGACCCATGAGTACCACCCCACCGATGATAATTGCCATTGTCTTATTCATAAAAAAACCTCCTAAGATAATTGTTATTAGTCATGCGCACAGCATGTTATTAACATATGCCAACAATAGCACTCTAAAAAAATTCGTCAATGAATTAGACTAATTCTTAATAAAATAGATAGCCAGCGAAAGTAATCCTAACTTATGAAAGAACTGTTTAAAATAAGGCCACTCTTTTGCGAAAAAATATGCATCGAATTTCAAATGGATCACCACAAAGATAAGTGCCAATAAAAAAATGAAAAAATAGAAGTGAATTATAAATATATTAATTATTAATCTAAAAAAATATTTTCCCCAAAATAGCAGGGTAAGCCTCACATGGACTCCAGCAGCCAGGGCACTGCTTGTCTATAATTTCCCCCCTAACACTTAACGTTTTTTCATGATGCCATATTTTATTAATATCATAATTAAAATCCCTGAGCGCACCAATCGGCTCATTATAAATACCGCAAGGGTAAACATTACCCTCAGGATCAATAAAACAAGTCGCATTCAAGGCTTGACAAGGCACAGGGAATTTATCCCCGGATAAAAACTTCGTCATCCCTTTCAAATATTGATCTTCAAAGAAAATTTTTATGCGCTGCCCATTTTTGGATAAAGTCAAATATTTCATGACCGCAACAGGATTAAGATCACCCTGTGAAATAATTTCTTTATTTTTATAGTAATGGGAAGAAGCATGGCAGAGATTGAAATGAATATCCGACAAGTTAAATTCTTTTATTTCTTGCTTTAACTGAATAATCAAATCATCGATATGTGCAATATTGTGTCTGGAAAGAGTACAACTTAAATAGAAATGCCCGTGCGGTGATAATTTTTTTAACTTTTTAAATGTCTCCAGGCTGGTAGCAAAAGCACCATTAACACCACGCAATTGATCATTAATCAATCGGGGACCATCAATACTTATATTTATTACAGGGATAAGATTAGCCTTTAAAACTGCTTTAGCCATAAGGACCGCTGTATCAGGGCGTCGTCCATTGGTTGAAATATGAAATATTAACAACTTTCTAGCGTTATGAGCAATAACATTAATGACATCAATGATATCTTCTCGCAATGTTATCTCACCACCCGTCAAATCAATCCAATTTAATCGTTTGAAATTCTTGAATATTTTCTCTATTTCAGAGATTTGAAATTCTTTAGGAAAAGGATTATCCCAAATCCTGCAGATTTGACACTTAAAATTACACCTGTACGTTAAAACAAACGTTAATTTGTACGGAGAGGCAAGTCTGTGAAAATTAGACTCACAAATATTACAGATCAAACTAGTTTTATTTAACATCAAAAAATCTTTCTGAAACTTTAGCAAAGATTTCCTGTGGTGAAAAATTAAGGCAGCTATAATGATACTTGCATCTTTTTTCTCTGATGAGTTACCCCACAAGTCTAAGTTATCATACATCCATTTGTAAGTATCTTCGACACGTGTAGGGTACATAG
Source organism: Candidatus Omnitrophota bacterium (assembly GCA_037141995.1). Lineage (GTDB taxonomy): Bacteria > Omnitrophota > Gorgyraeia > Zapsychrales > Fredricksoniimonadaceae > Fredricksoniimonas. The sequence continues at coordinate 12 of JBAXBM010000182.1, read as the reverse complement.
CAATGTATTGCA
>JBAXBM010000181.1:0-4705 GCA_037141995.1 Candidatus Omnitrophota bacterium | reverse complement strand
CTTCCTGCTCCAAACGATTCCGCTCCTCCTGGGCATGCCGCCACGCTTCCTGCTCCAAACGATTCCGCTCCTCCTGGGCATGCCGCCACGCTTCCTGCTCTAAATGATTTCGTTCATCTTGGGCGTGCCGCCATGCTTTCTGCTCCAGATAATTCTGTTCTTCCTGGGCATGCCGCCATGCTTCTTGCTCCATCCTTTGCTGATCCGCCTCCCGTTGACGACGATCACGCTCAAGATTCTCTTGGACGGTTATTTTTGCCCCTAAATATTTATAGCAATTTTTATCGATAACCAACGGAGTAATATAAGAATGAATAACATCATCCAAAGACGCATCTCTATAAATTCTCCCATCCTTAAGATATATCCCTCTTTCACACACTTGGCGGGCGGTGCTAAAATCATGCGTGACAAGAATGATCGTTTTGCCCTTAGATTTAAATTCTAAAACCTTATCAATACATTTTAAACGAAAATTATCATCTCCAACGGCAAGACAATCATCTATAAGAATAATATCCGGATCAACATGAATAGCTAAACTGAATGCCAGCCGAACATACATCCCCTGAGAATAACAACGCACAGGAATATCAATAAATTTTCCTATATCAGCAAAAAGAAGCACTTGTTCAATCTTGGTGCGCATTTCCTCACGATTAAAATTATACAAACTTGCATTAAGCAGAAGATTATCACGGCCGGTCATCTCAGGATGAAAGCCAGCACCAAGGTCAAGAAGACTGGAAACACGTCCAGAAATTTCAACCTGACCTTTTTCAGGTTTTAACAATCCTGCAATAATACGAAGGAGCGTTGATTTCCCAGCCCCGTTAGACCCAATAATCGCAATAGCTTCACTCTTATTAACTGAAAATGAAATATCTTTTAGTGCTTCAAATTTTTCACAAATAAGCTGTTTTTCTGTTTTTATCTCCAGTGAATAAGTTTCAAAAACATGATGTAATTCAATGGCAAAATTATTTTTTATTGTCATATGCGTTGAATAAAACTATCTTTTTTATTAAAAAATACCCAAGCCCCAATTCCTAAAGCCAACAAACTAAAAAGTATTCCAGTCAATAACACATGAATACTCCATAATGACCGCTCCAAGAGTGCCCCTCGGAATAAGACCAAATAGGGTTGAAACGGATTCGCAGCTACAATTATCCTATATTTATCAGGAATAATATCAGGAAAATAAAAAATAGGCGTTAACCATAACCAAAACGTAAGAAAAGTATTTAATATATGTGTGATATCCCTGAAATGAACACACACCGCTGATAACAACAACGAAAACCCTAAAGTAAATAAAAATAAAAGAACGAGTGCCGCCAGTAATAACGGCAAACGAAACACTATGGCAGGGTAAATCATGATAAATAATGGTGAAACCGCTATCAAACCCAATAAGAAAATAATAAAATTAACCAAAACAACAGAAACAGGAATAATTTCCCGCGGCAAAGGGAACTGTTTTAGCACGGCTGCATTTACCGGAATGGATAAAGCTGATTCCTGTAACGCACCTGAAAAAAATGTCCATGGAAGCATTCCAGAAAGGATAAAAAGATAAAAATCTTCTGAAGAAACTTTAAAAATATTTGTAAACACAAAACTGATGATCAACGCTAATAATAATGGATTAATAAACGCCCATAACATTCCCAACACAGATCCCGCATACTTTATTCTTAAATTTTTATTTACTAAATTCCAAAGGATGTTCTGGTGCGTAACAAATAATGTAACTATTTTCATAATTAATGTACCTCTTGCACTTTTTCAACCAACCGAAGCAGTTCACGATCAATAAAATTTGTTTCTTTGGATAACGCTTTGGCATCATTAAGCGCTTGACGGGCACAATCAAAATCATTTTGTTCTTCACAAACGACTGCCAGTGTCAGATACGCTTGACGATAGGCTGGATTATTCTTAATAAGCAGGTCAATAATATTCCTGGCCTCAACCTCTTTTTTTGTCCTGGCATAGGCATACGCCAGATTATTCAAAGATTCAACATCAGAGGGTTTACTTTGAAGACGATACAAATTATTTTTTATTTCTTCATTAAAAGATTTATCAGCCGAATCAACGTCTTGAAGATGTAAATATATATCACCTAAATCATTATAAACATTTGGATAATCCTGTTTCATTGCGATAACTTGTTTATAAAGCTCCTGTGCGTCCTTAAATCTCTGCGCATCACGGCATATGCTTGCTAAAGAATACCGCAAATGCACATCATCTGGCCTTAATAAAACAGCCTTGCCCAAATAACGCCGCGCTTCATCAAACTGTTCCAAATTCATAAAAGATAATCCAATATTATTATAAATATTCACATCGGCAGAATTAAATAATACTGCTTTCTTGTACTGATCAATTGCCGCAGAAAATTCCTGCTTATTAAAGAAAACATCTCCCAACAACTGATACCCAATCGGATTCTTGGGCGCTACACGAATGATGTTGTTGGCACATTCCACAGCATTGATTGAATTGCCCCGTTGATAATAAAAGAATCCCAGAACCTGATAAGGCACCACATAATCAGGATTTAACCCAATCGCTTTGTTTAAAAAATTCAATCCTTTATTCGCATCTCCAGCTGATAAAGCATCCGAACCAATTTTTGTGCTTTCTGCCGCATATTGCGCGGATACATCTTTTAATAAAACCAGGGCTTCATCTGTCCCAATTTTGTCTATTGCCTGTTGGGCTATACGCATTGCCTCATCGAACCTATTTGAATCAATATAAATAACCGCAAGTGCGTGATAAGCTGGCAGATATTGGGGATCAATCGCAATAAGTTTCTCATACTCTGCAACAGCCGCTTCCTTATCCTTCATGTCCGCATATAACCCAGCCAGATTAAAATGAGACTCAGAAGACGCAGGAGAAAGATATATGGCCATTTTAAAATACTGGGCAGCATCTTTATATCGCCCCTGTACGTGAGCATCAATTCCTAGATTGTTAAGATAAATGGAGGCCCTGGGTATACCTAAAACAAGAAGGAATACAAACATCACAATTATTATTATTTCACTCAGCTTTTTCGTCATAAGAATATTATATTTTGTTACACCCCAGCCTGATCGCGTATCAATAAAAACCGTATAATAAAAAAATTTATTAAACATATCCATAAACAAACAATCACATTCAAAAAAATGGAAAAAGTATAAAATTTATAAAAAAGTATCCCTGCCGTAATAAAACAAGCGGCCACCCCTGTCATCATTAACATGACTTGCCAGGCATGAAAGCCGTGACCAATAAACTTTAAAGCCAAATGATCAGGACTTTTATGAAAAGGATTAATCCCTTTCTTCAAACGAAGGGAAATAAGCCACATGGTTTCCAATATCGGCAACCAAAAGATCATCACAACCGCTAATCCCATCGACACCTTTGGAACATCATTAATAAGAATCAATGTCAATCCTGCAAAAATAAATCCTAAAAAATGACTTCCCGCATTACCAAGATAAGCCTTTGCAGGCGGCATATTAAAAAAAAGAAAGCCTGCAAGAGAAGCTGACAAAAAAAGAGTATAACTAAAAACATCCATCACTCCGGCACTAAAAGCCAAACACGCAACTCCTATCGTCACGGCAAAACTGACAGCTGAACATATCCCATCACTGACATCCAAAAGATTAAATGCATTCGTCAATCCAACAATCCAAAAAAATCCTAAAATAAAACTCCAGTTTTCACCTATTGCGGGGATATAAAAATGTATGCCTGACAGCAATAAACCTAATGCCAATATTGATTGCCAAATAAATTTCTGAAGAACAGACGAACCTTTCCAGTCATCATAAAGACCGGCGATCAAAACCAGAACCCCCCAAAAATCAATAACCATCAAACGATTTATTGGGTAATCACAGAAGAAAACTACTCTTGGGAAATAATAAATTAATAAGTTAGTAACTACAATAGCTACCCCTCCGATCAACGGGATACCATGATCAAGCAATACAGAACGACGCTTCATCCATGAAATCAAACTCATTGTCAAAACAAAAGAACAACCACAATACAAAAACATTAAAATTATATATAATATCAGGTCAATCATTGAATAATACGAGATTGTGTCCTGTCTCAAGATCGATGGCGCTTCACTAGGCAAAAATAATAAATTCATGCTTTCATCCGTTGAAGACCATTTTCATAAACTGCTTGGACACATCCCACTGCTTCATCAATGGAAAACTCTTTTTCATTAACTCTTAAACGCGCCTGTTTAATATAGCAGTTTCTTATCTTATGATCCCTCAACAGCACAACTATTTTGACTGACATTGACTTAATATCACCAGGCTTAACTAAGTCCCCATTCAAACCGGGAATAATCACATCAACAACACCGCCGGTATCCGTAGCAACAACAGCGACACCTGCGGCCATTGCTTCCAGAATTACCACAGGTAACCCTTCCCATAATGATGTCAGCACAAAAACATTCATAATACTAAGTAAGGACGGGATATCTTCTCTCCAACCAGTCAATATTACATCATTGTCCAGATCATTGTCATGAAGAAATGAAATAATCTTTTCCCTAAGCAAGCCATCACCTACCAATAAAAATTTTATACCTGTAATTTCTTTCTTCAATTCAACCGCTAATTTGAGAAAAGCAAACGGATCCTTTTGAGGCTTTAAGCAAGCG
>JBAXBM010000180.1:0-4716 GCA_037141995.1 Candidatus Omnitrophota bacterium | reverse complement strand
TACCACCTGGTCAAGCGGCTGGATCGCACTTATGCCAAGCTCACGGGACGGTTGAGGTTGTATGCGTTTGGCCCTAAGGACAGCATCATGGGACGCGAGGTGGCGCGTTATCTGGAGGACATGCGGGAGCGGCATGAGGCGATGACGGACATCATGAAAATCCTGGTTTATGTGTCATGGCCTCGGACACAGCAGGATCTGAAAGCTTACACCAGGCTGGGGGAAGAGGTGGCCGTGATCAGGGAGTCCTGGAAAAATATGCCGGTGGTTGCTTTTGGGGCGGCGCTGGCAAAGCGTCGTCAGGTTGTTCTGTCAGCCTGGAGTGCGTTTGAGGCGGCTGTAGACTATGTTTCCAGGCGTGAGGGATCGCGTGTTTTAAAGGGTGCACTTCAGGGCATGATGGTTGATTTTTACGCGCAGGAGTTTGAGGGGAGCGCGGCAGTAACGCGTTTTCAGGCAGTTCTGTATGCCGAAGCTTTATTGCAAGGGTTGCAGAAAGATTCGACATGGGCTAAAGAAGTGTTGGTGACTATTGGATTGACCCCGGGAAGCACACGGGCGATGGTTCAGCGGTCTCTGCAGTCTTTTTGGGGGTATGTACCGGTTAATCTTCAGTCTAAAGTCGCTGCGGTGGAATCTTCGGTTGTCGCGTTGATGGGGAGGGATATCCAGCGCCGTGAAATGCTGAGGACAGGCTTGAGGGCGGCAAAATGGACGGTCATGCTGGCGAGCATGCTGATTTTGGGTTGGGGGGTGTTAAGGCCGTTGAGTGATCCGAAGCTGGCTGTTTCTGCGCGTGTCGAGAAAGTTTCTCGGGAAATAGCTGGTACCGGCAATGTGCAGGCACCGGCAGAGAAAAAGAAGATCGCCGGACTTTTTGAAGAGCTTCAGGCCATGCGCCTTCCGGCGCCGCCGGGTATGTTGGATGTTGGGCGGGAGGGCGTGGCTAAAATAGATTCAAGTGTTTGGAAAGCCAAGGTCATCGCGTTGAGTCAGCTGGAAAAAAAGATGGCGGAGGTAGAGCGATCCCGCCAGCAGGTTGACGTGCGGCAGAAGGAACAGGAACGATTGCTTAAACCCCAGGAGGATGCGCTGGTTGCCCAGGCAAATGCGCTGAAGGATGATCAGCCCCAGGGTCTGAATAAGTTGGAAGAACCGCGAACATGGAGCACGGCTCGTTCATCTTTGAAAGAGGCCACGACCGGCAATCTGCTGATAGAGAAAACCCAGGCATTGAATGTGGGGCAGCTCCCAAACTTTAAGATTTCAATGGGTAATGGAGCCATTGGGGTTGGGGAAGCGATAGCTCGTTCAAATCAGCCTTATTTAGCAGTCTCGCAATTTTCAATGGTGGACTTAAATGGGGGGAAGCTTTTTGCGGCGCCAACCAATTTCAAGGCATGGTCGGACGTGACCAACGGTGTTTTTAAGGATTGGGTTGTTCTTCCGAATGCCTTGGGAGAGAATGTCGTTGAAGCCATGGTTGCCCCCGGGACTGTGATCGACGGGGTAGCTCCCGAGAAGGAAGGGTGTTCGTTTAAAGTGTATCGTGATTGGCAAAACGGGGTCTGGAGGGTTGTGTTTGACAAAAATCCAGGCAAGGTGAAGTTGAGCCTAAAGGAGCAGGTGGAGCCTGTGGAGGCGTTGCGTTTGGTCGACAGTCATGGCCAGCCCGTGGATAAGCAGGCTGTTATGGACAGACTTCAGCGAAAGATGATGCCGGAGTTAAAACGGCTTTTGGTGCGGGGAAGAAGTTTGAGCGTGGCTGAGCGTGAGGAAATGGTGATGCAGATCCGGGGGCTTTTTAATTATTCTACTAATCCTGCCTTTGACAGGATGACTTCTTATAGTGATGCACTTTTCACTTATTTTGCGGGAAATTGTCAAGGAGCCGTCATGCTGGATATTATCCTGCGCATGATGCTAGATTTGCCATTGTCCGGGGTTGTTCAAACAGGTTACTCGCTGGAGAATGGGATGGCATTTGTGGGGGACGGGCATATGTGGATGTTTGACAAGGAGGTTCGAAATCCTGTGGAAGTGTTTGGAGGGAATTATAATTTATTAAATAAAAAGAATGTTCCGGAATCAGTGTGGCAAGGCGAGATGAAATTCCTGGGTTCTCCGGAGCGGATGGAGAAAATTCGTCAGGCAATTAATGGTATAGGTTTAAAATTGGCTCAGCAGTCTTTGGAAGCCCGGCGGGAAGGCCTGCGGGAATATGTCCGTCAACAGTCTTCTTCTGTTAAGCGGGCGGTAACGCGTGTGTCACATGCCGAGGTGTTAAAATATTATCAGGGTGTTACGCGGTATTATCAGGGTTTGCTGGAGGGCTATGATCTTGATCACATGACGGCGGATGAAAAAGCATTGCTCCGGAAGCATATGGCTGGTGAGAATTTTGAACAGGTGAATAATACGTATCAGCTGATGGGGTATGGGCATTTCTTGTTCCGGATATTATCTAAAATTGAAGCCGGTGCTTTGCCGGCAGAGCGTGAGGGTGTTCAGGCATTAAAGAATAGTCTTTTGGCGCGTTTGCGTCAGAAGGCTATTGCGGCGCATTGGGACCTGCAGGAGCCGACAGCGGGGTATCTGGTGACGCGCTATGATTATTTTCGTACAGATTTGATGCCGGATGGCAAGACCCCGGATGGGCAGGTTATTTATCGGGATGTGTTGACCGGAGAGAGACTGACTGTTCCGGTGGGGGCGCAGTTAATGGCTTTCCGTAACGGTGTCTATGTTTTTCGTTTTGAGTCAGGGGGGGTACAGTATTATTTTCTCAGGGGGGCGGTACAAGGTCTTCCGGTGGATGATGGGGACAGCCATTTGAAGGAGTCGTTCGAAAACAGCCTCTGGATCGAACCCTCCGCGCGTCGTGATGTTTCTTCACCTGACCCGTTATTTGTGAGAAAAACAAACGTAGGATCTTCGGAAGAAGAATATTCACTCATGGGGTCGCTGGCCCATCAGGCAGGGGTTGAAGGGAAATCCTGGAAATCAACGGACATGGGATATTTTTCTCTGGACGGAGAACTGTTGTTGATCAATCGACGTGAGGGGCGCTTTGAAGGGCCTTTGGCCAGGCGCATGGGGTTGGACGGGATCCATTTTGAAAAAACAACAGGGCCGATCAAAAGGCCATGGGGGTATATGACGTTTATCCGTGAGGCGGGAACGTCAGCGCTGATCTCTGTGGATTATAACTCCTGGTTCGGGAGTGTAGAAATTAAACGGCTGACAGACTGGAAGGATTTTATCCCGGAAATGTTTGGGGCGGAGGATTCTTATTTTAAGTATCAGAATAAAGACGGGACGTGGGGCTGGTGGGGTATTTCAGAAAAGTTGCATGTGCCAAGTCCGGATGATCTGGTTGATGTGAGGCTTGCGCCTGGAGGGCATGGAAAAACCATGGGCGATTATTCCCGCAATGAAATTTATTGCTTTAAAGAGCACGGGACGTACCGTTTGGGTGGGCAATGGGTGAAAGAGCATGGCAAGGTTTTTAATTATGATGTTTATGTCTCTATGGGCGGTGTTTATCTTGAATCGCGAAATTTGTCCCAGTTGAAGTTTTCGGCAAGTCCGAAAATTGTCTTCTTGAGCGCAGATGGGCATAAGTGGGTCGCTCAGGTGCAAATAATAGACGAGGTTGGAACGTACAATCCGGTGACTGGTATTTCAGGTAAAGAAAATATGTCACGATCACATATCATTGGCTCATCCAAAGAGGTTGTGGAAGCATTCACCAAGGGTTTGTCTATTTCAGTTATTAATGAAGGGGGTTTCTCCGGGGATTTATGGATGGCCCCTATCGTTCTTGATATTTATGACGTTGAATCTGGCGCAGGACAAAAGGCTTACGTGGGACCTTTGGTTGATCGTTATTTTCCGGAATTGTCGCCGAAGGAGGTTAAGAGGTCGTTTGATAATGGACTACGGCTCCTGTCTGCTGTCTTTGGAACAGACGCGCAGGGACATATCAACATGAATCTTCCTGTTTTTGTTTCTTATCAAGATCGGAAGACGAAGGAGACAACAAGGCGAACAATTGGTCATGGACGTTCACCGGCGGATGATGTGGTGATCAAGAATTTAGAGACGGGGGGAGGCATAACCGTTGCGATGGGGGGAGAGTCTTTTGTACAGATACCTCATTCGGGGATTCCGGGTTCTACACGAACAGAGGAGTCTTTTGTCACGCGTGCCATCGGAATGTATGGCGTGACACCGGATGATGGCGGCGGGAATATTCCCGAGTACCGCGGGGATATGCGCGTGAAAAATCTCACGGCCCGCTGGGATGACGTCAAATCGCGTGGCGTGGCAGATGAAGAAAAAGCCTTGCAATGGATGACGGAGTACCATGCCTTGTTGGAAAAGATGAAAAACGGGAGTGAGATCGAGTATTTCGATCGCGATGCCTTCAGGCTTTTGGTGCGACATGTTTCTGAAAGCAGCACGTTGCCGTTATGGAATAATACGGACTATTATGAGAATGATCTTTTGCCGATCCTGCATGAGTGGGGGTTCTGGCCGTCGCTGTTTGAGGTTCTTTTAACCTCGGATAAAGAGGCGGGTCATGACATTCAAAAGACCGTAACGGATTACGAGTGGCGCAAGGCTGTCCACGGGTATTTTGAGGATCTGCGTAAAAGCCTGGGCCTTCCTGACGCTGTTCTTGTTCCCGACGGGCTTATGATGCCGGAGGAC
>JBAXBM010000179.1:0-4751 GCA_037141995.1 Candidatus Omnitrophota bacterium | reverse complement strand
GGGAGGGATTCACGCGACAACCATGCCGGAAGAAGCCCTGCAGCACGCCGACACCCTGTGCCTCGGCCCCGGCGAAGATACATGGCCCGCATTCCTGCGTGATTTTCGCCGCGGCCATCCACGAAAGATTTACCAATCACGGTCACGCACCCTGGCTGACATGCCGAAAATCAGGCGCGACTTGATTCAACATGATCTATACCTTGTCCCCAACTCCATGGTCGTTTCACGGGGATGCCCGCATCATTGCGACTTTTGCTACAAAGACTCCTTTTATAAAGGCGGAAAATCATTTTATACCATGCGCCTGCACGACGCCTTAAAAGAAATCGAATCATTCCCGTGGAATCATGTCTTCTTTCTTGACGACAATATCCTGGGCGATCCCACATTTTCCGCCGACCTCTTTGACGGGATGCGCCCCATGAAACGCATATGGCAAGGCGCGGGAACGGTCAGCGGGGTTATGAATACCCCCCTCATCGAAAAAGCAGCCGCAGCAGGACTGCGCAGCCTGTTTATGGGTTTTGAAACACTTTCGGAATCAAACCTGAGAAACTATAATAAAGGACAAAACCTCCACCGGGATTATGCGGCGGCGATCAACCGGCTGCACAGCATGGATATCATGGTCAACGCAAGCTTTGTGTTCGGCATGGATAACGACGACCTGACAGTCTTTGACAGGACCGTCGACTGGGCCATTGATAACGGCATTGAGACAGCATCCTTTCACATCCTCACGCCGTATCCAGGGACCGCACGCTACAAAAGGATGTCAGCAGAACACCGGCTGCTGCACAGGAACTGGTCTTTATATGATGTCCAGCATGCTGTCTTTCAGCCGGCAAAGATGTCCCCCGATGAACTTGAACGGGGATTCCGGCGGGCGTATGAAAGATTCTACCAATGGAAATCCATCTTTAAAGGGGCTTCAACGCAGGATTCATTACCTAAAACACTCCGTCATATCGCCTATGCCGGCGGATGGAAAAAATTTGATCCCGTATGGAATTTCATGATAAAACACAAACAGATCAACCGGATGATCCCCCTGCTGGAAATGGTATTGCGCAACAATATCCGCACGACTTAAACTATTCCCGCTTGAGCAAGGTAATCCCGCCGTTCTCGATGGCAATCCGGCGTTCTTTGTAAAGAAGGCCGATGGCCATTTTGAATTTCTTCTTGCTCACGCCGAACAAATGGTAGATCTCTTCAGGCGGTGTCTTATCCGTAAGATCCATTGACCCGCCGGATTTCTGCAGGCTGGCGATAATCTTTTCCGATAAGGCATCCACCGGGGCATAACCGGGTTTTTGCAGGCACAGGTCAATCTTGCCGTCCTCCCGGACTTTCTTGACAAATCCCTCACACCGTTGACCATACGTCAAAGGCTGAAAGATCTCCTGTTTATATAAAAGGCCCCAGTAGGCATTATTCACGATGGCTTTATACCCCAACGGGGTTGGATCACAAATCAACAGATCAACCGTATCGCCCTCATGAACATCTACAACGGCATTGCCTATGCATTTATCAAGACGGGCTGACGCCGCAAAACGACCCGCCTCATCGCAATAAATATAAACAATATAGGATTCTCCTTCTTTCATCCGGGGATGCTGTTCAACCCACGGGACAAAAAGATCCTTGGCAAACCCCCAGTCCAGAAAAGCCCCGAACTCGGTCACAGAAACAACCTTGAAGCAATCAAACAAACCGACGAGCTCCGCCGGATCTTCAACGAGGTCCGCATCCCTGACAATCTTTGATCTTTCCGGTTTCTTTATGGCAGACATAAAACAGTTTCCTTCAAATAAAATTCTGGCTAATACAAATTAGGAATCAATGCCTATCACCAAAGGCAAGAATAAGACAATGACACGTTGAAACAATATCCCAATCACTTCAGCAAATTGCTCAACCGCCGCGTTGAAGCCGCATCGACATCCGTAAAATAAATGGCCATGCCCTCGCCAATCGCAATACGCGAAATACGCGCCAGCCCCTGAATAACCGGCGCCGCCTGGTCCGGCAAACACTGGATCGAAAAACCAACTTCATCATTAAGCTTCAAGTACACGGTACTTTTCATCGTGATGAACGCACTCTTCAAGGAAATATCCTTCAACTTCCCCTGGATCGTTAACTGCGTCCCGACACTAATCATCGCCGGAAGGTCGGCGCCAACACGCAATTCCCGCCGCTGTTCATCCGCCTGCCTCAAATAACCCATCACGCCTCCTGCGGATTAATAATTCTCAACTCTAAGCTCAAAAACAGATTGCGGGTTCTGGCATACCGGGCATGCCTTGGGCGCCTGCTTGCCCGTATGAATATGCCCGCATTCACGGCAAATCCACGTGCTCTCGGCATCCCGCACAAATACCCTGCCGTCTTTCACATTCGCCGCCAGTTTCCTGTAACGATCCTCATGCTCCTTCTCAACCTTAGCGATCATACGGAACTGATTGGCAATCTTAATGAATCCTTCTTTCTCGGCAACATCCGCGAAACAAGGGTACAGCGCCACAAACTCCTCATGTTCCCCGTCAGCCGCGGCCACAAGATTTTCGAATGTTCCCGCCACAATCCCCGCCGGATAAGTTGCCGTGATCTCAACGCCGCCACCTTCAAGAAAAGCAAAAAATACCTCCGCATGGTGTTCTTCATTATGCGCCGTTTCCAGGAAAACCGCCGCAATCTGGTCAAAACCGTCCTCTTTCGCCGCACCCGCAAACATTTTATACCTGTTGCGCGCCTGTGACTCACCGGCAAATGCCTTTAACAAATTTTTTTCCGTCTGTGTCCCTTTCAGGGATTTGCCGTTTTTATACGCTGTGAACTTTTCGCGCAGATCTTTTTTCATATAAAAAACCTCCCCGGTTAATTCATTTATTAATGAAACTTCGCGCATATTTATTTAATACCATATCCTTATGACTTCTCCCTGTCAATCTCAAGATTTTCTGTGTTTTTTATTAAGATCAAAATATAAAAGTAAAATCAAATTAACAAACAGCCTCCTCCTGTTATTTGTAAATAACTTGACAATATATAACAACATAATATGGTATATAAAACTAAGCGGCATAATAGGAAAAGAATGAAAATCACGCACAAAGGCGACTACGCATTAAAAGCGGTTCTTGATCTGGCAACCCACTATGACGAAGGGGTTGTCACCATCCATGCCATCGCCAAACGCATTGACGCGCCTTCCAAATTTCTGGAACAAGTGCTGCTGGAACTAAAACGCGGCGGATTCATCGAGAGCCGCAGAGGAAAAATCGGCGGCTACATGCTGGCTAAACCCCCCAGAGACATTACCCTGGGAGATGTTGTGCGCTTTGTTGACGGATCCCTTGAACCCATCGCCTGTGTTAACAAAGATTATGCCGACTGTAATGACCTGCACAAATGTGTTTTTCGTCCTGTCTGGCAAAAAGTGTCCAACGCAACATCAGATATCGTAGATCACATGACTTTCGAAGAACTGGCCAACCGGATGCGCGCAGCAACGCAAGAACCAACATATTCAATTTGAACCTGTCAATCACCCAACAAACGCGCGCCAATCAACCGGCGTCGGCACCCCTTCCAACAAAGGGGTAAGCCCGCAAAAATCCTTCTGAAATGCATGGATCTGCCGCGGATCAAACTGAAGCATACGGGCGGCATCCGCTCCAATCACCTTCAAATAATTCCCCTGACCGAGATCAATACCGCCATAACCGGAAGAACGCCGCACTATTTCCGTATTGTCAATATTTTCGTTAACTTCCTGTGACATTCGATGATCGTGCTTTGCAGAAAGAAACTCTTCGATCTCTTTCCAAGTGGCAAACCTTGCTTTCAACGCAAAAACTTCACGAACAAGCTCCTGCGTTTCTCTTGACGGGGATATAATCTTCATCAGCGCCACCGATTTAGCGCCATCAATAAAATTGATAAAGTTTGAAAATCCATGAAATATTTGCTGCACTTCATGCAAAGCATATCCCGGAGCATACCCTTCACGCAGAAACATATTAAAGATATTAACAGAAACATTTAACGCGGATTCAACATTCCATCCCCCAAAGTTTGTCATAACCCAAAAACTAGTCACGCCACCAAGGTATGCCAATTCTTCAAGTTCTGATGCATAATATACATCTCGAAATGCTGCTATCATCTCCTGCAAGGCGAGCGATTCTTCAAAAAAAGTTTCACCCCATACCATCTCCGGCGGTTCATTGGCTAAACGATCCCAATAAGTTCCCTTATACATTGCCCAGCGTAATACCAAACCTGCTCGGGCGCCCATCACACCGGAAATAACCACTATGCCCCATGGCGCACTTAAAGGGGGCAATGCCAAGGCTGCCATAAATATCACTGACGTCAATGGAATTAAATACTTTGCCCCACCGAACTCTTTCCTATCAATGCGGCACAGCTTGCTATATGCAGCCCGCTTTATCTTAACAGGCGACTCTCGAGAACTTATTATTGCCTTTAATGAAGATATCTCCCTATTTTCTGCCAGCGCATCATGAGTTACCATACCACCTGTGACCTGCTTTAAGACCCCTTTCCCTGCTATGGCAAAGCGATAAGCAAAACGTGTTAAATTTTCCTTTGTCCGTATCAAAATCTCATTCAGCGACGCACGATCAAACGTCACTTGTGCACCATCCAAACCTTCAATCCCCCCCGCGAAATACTTCCTCGGCAAAGTTTCCTGGGCGGACTGGTCGAACTCT
>JBAXBM010000178.1:0-4791 GCA_037141995.1 Candidatus Omnitrophota bacterium | reverse complement strand
GAACGGGATCACGGCTGCGGATACTGCACAGGCATATAGCGGCGTGCAGTCTTTGAAGTTAGCCGCTGCGGCTATATGGAACGGTACAGGGATAAGATCGCAGGAAAAGAGATGTTCTTCACCGACAGATGTATGTGGGTATCAGGACCCCTGGTCGGTGGATATGCTGGGGCTGCACGCGCTTCCGTCAACGGTAGATCGGCTGACGTTTTGGGTTAAACCGCAGTCCGCTAACGGGATGAGTAATAATATTGAAGTAAAACTTTTTGATCACGGTGATTATCGCGACGGGACATCAGGCGCCAAGATATGGACGCAGAGAAGCGCAACCTATAGCGAGTGGTCGCGATTGTCTGTCCCTGTCGCATTGATCAAAGCGGCATTCCCCACACTAAACTTGTCGGATATTAACAAGATTGAACTGGGTTCTTACTGGCCAGGAACGTATTATTTTGATGATATCCGTATGCCGCGGGGACAAGAAATCCGGATTGCGGCAGATACATTATCATCCGGATTGGTGTCCTGGGCCCCGGTTGTCGGTGCGGCAGTTTATACCCTGCAGGAAAGCACGGCCGGCTTAACAGGCCCCTGGAAAACTATTTATACCGGGCCGGATCCATTATTTGCGATAACGCATCTGACGCCGTCATGGTTGAGGGTCCGCTGGGAAACCGCGGCGGATCCAGCAGGTAATCTTGTGCCTTATTATTCAGATTGGAGTGATACGGCATTTTATAAACCGCGGCCTGTGTTGCTTTCACATCAGCTTCTGCAGCAGTATGGTTATCTCGAATGGTCGCATATCCCGCAAGCCGATTCGTATCTGCTTCAGCGGGGTGCGTCCCCAACCGGGCCGTGGATCAATGTTTATGAAGGCGGTTACCGTGTCCCGCCACCGCTGCGTGCGTCGATAGGAAAATGGTACAGTGTCAGGGGGCAGGTCACAGATACTCGCGGTAAAGTGACAGAGGTTTCGCCCTGGAGTCCGGCCCTGCTTTTTGATCCTTCTAATTTTATCCGCGCTACAGGGATAAAATTAAAAGACCGCAATGGCGCGGGAAGTACCGTGATACTGCATGGTTTTAACCTGGGAAATTATCTTCTGCTTGAATATTGGATGACGGGATTGTCCTGGGTGCTGGAACGTCAGCCCTTTATTGACGCCGGATTGAATTATGATGCCATTGTTCCGTCGTTGATTGCGGAAGGATACGCGGCAACAGGGCCTGATAATAAAGTCCGTGTCAAACATCCTTTTACCGGGTTGAACAATGAGTTCCGGTCCATGTTCCCTGGTTTTACGGGCCAGCAGTTTGCGCAGATTGAAACGATCATGGAACCTGATGACTGGCGGATACGTCAGGCTTTGGGCAGTCGGGCCAAGGATCTGATGAAGACATATCAGAACGCTTATATTCAGGATATTGACCTGGATAATATGATGGATATGGGCGCGAATTTTATTCGTTTGCCTGTTTATTACCGTGATATCCGTGATATTAACGACCAGACAGGTCAATGGCTGGAAGGGAGTACTTATAATTTCGAAACGATTGATCGTATCGTCAATCTTTGTGCTGACCGGGGTATTGCTGTTTTGATTGATCTTCATGGAGCGCCCGGCGCTCAAAGTGGTCAGTTTCATACGGGGCGAACCGGTTTTAATAAGTTGTTCGCGCCGGATGCCCTGGGCGGGCAGTACCGTTCCCGGACCAAAGAGTTGTGGCAGGAAATTGCCAAACATTACCGGTTTAATACTACGGTGATGGGATATGATTTATTGAATGAGCCGATCGGGTTTTTAACGTATTCATCAGGGTATGCCGCGCTATGGCAACTTTATAATGATCTGTATCATGTGATCCGGGATGCGAACAGGGCGGCAGATACAAATCATGTGATTGTGATGGAAGGAGCCTGGGATTGGGATTCTTTGCCGGCGCCTGTAACGTATCGTTGGCAGAATGTTATGTATCAGTTTCATTATTATTGCTGGGGGCCTGCCGAAGGGCAAAAAGCCGTGCTTGGGGAACAGTGCCCGGCAGCGCCGGTTGAAACGCAGATCAATTACCAAAAAGCATATATCGATGCGCATCTGGCCGCCTCTCGGCAGTCTTTGTACAATGTGCCGGTTTTGATCGGTGAGTTTAACGGCTTCGGGCAGAAGGAAGTCTGGCAATATTATTTAAAACAGTTTAATCAGCGCGGATACAGCTGGTCGGTATGGTCGTATAAAAATCATGACCATGCAACCAGTTGGGGGGTGTATGATCATTTCTTTTATAACGAAGCGCTTCCGGATTTTCAGTACGATTCGCAAGGAAATCTTGAGGCGCAGCTCGGTAAATATGATACGTTGCGGTATCACGTCCCGAATAAAAGCCTGATAAATATTATCAAAACTTACATGTAAATTACTGACGATACGGGGTGGCAAAATTTTTGATATGCCCGGCAGAGATCCTGCCGGGCTTTTTATCGGCATCCATTTTTTGCAGTTTGGATCCGGCAAGCTCCTTTATGATTAATCCCGGCAAGGGTGGCGGCATAATTTATAAGTTGCATTTTTTCTTACTCATGTTTAAAATAATTTTAACTCCAGGTATATATCAATCCACTATTTATCTGATAAGGCATCGGATGACGCCGTGCGGCTATCCTTAGCGATAGAGCGGTAAATAAAACGAGTGTATTATGCGCAAGACAAAGATCATTTGCACCATGGGTCCTGCAACGCAGGATCTGGAAACAATTAGCAAGCTCCTGCAGGCAGGCATGAATATCGCCCGGTTTAATTTTTCCCACGGCAACCATGCCCAGCACAGGGAACGGATGGACCTGGTCAAAGAGGCCGGCCGCAGGACATCCATTCCTGTTGCGTTGCTGTTGGATACCAAGGGCCCTGAGATTCGTACGGGTTCAAACAAAGACGGCGGATTGATTACGCTGGTCAAGGGAAAAAAGGTCATTCTCACGACAGACACTGTTGAAGGGACAGACCAGATTTTCAGTATTTCTTATAAGAAACTCCCTTATGAAGTGTCCCCGGGCAAGCAAATTTTTATTGCTGACGGCCTTGCTAATCTGGAAGTGGAAAAGGTTGAGGGTAACAGGATCCACTGCCTTATCAGAAATGATGCCCAGATCGGCAGTTATAAAAATGTGAATGTTGTCGGTGTTAAAACATCATTGCCCGCGGTGACCGGTCAGGACCTTGACGATATTATGTTCGGCATCGCGCAGGGTGTTGATTTTATTGCGGCATCCTTCATCCGAAAACCCCTTGATATCAAGGAGATCCGCGCTGCAATCGATATCGCGGACAGCAATGTGGATATTATTGCCAAAGTTGAGGATGAAGAAGGGCTTCAGAACATTGATGAAATCATCCGTGTTTCAAACGGCGTGATGATCGCGCGGGGCGACCTGGGCGTGCAGCTTCGTCCTGAAGAAATCCCTCTGGCTCAAAAACGTATTATCCAAAGATGCAACCGCAATAATAAGCCGGTTATTACAGCGACTCAGATGCTGGAGTCCATGATACGTCATCCGCTCCCGACGAGGGCCGAAGTGACGGATGTGGCCAACGCCATCTTCGACGGGACCGATGCTATCATGCTTTCCGGTGAAACGGCCAATGGCGCGTATCCGGTTCAGGCGGTTGAAATGATGCACAGGATCGCATTAGAGGTTGAGCGTTGCCGTGAATATGTTCAGGACCGTAAATTGTTTGCCGACTCCCAGAAAATTAATATTGCCGATACGGTTGCGCGGTCGGCGTTTCTGGTGGCGCGTGATATTAAAGCGGATCTGATTGTGACGCCGACATTGCGCGGGAATACGCCGAAACTTATCAGTAAATACCGGCCTGAACAGGATATCCTGGCAGTTACGCCGAATGAGGCTGTCCGGAGGAAATTATTGTTGTACTGGGGTGTGACCCCGATCGTCTATGACCTGGCGCGCGATCCGGATGCGGTGCTGGACGGACTTCTCATGGCCGGCCAGCAGATGGGGATGATCAAGCCCTTTGATAAGCTTGTTATCCTTTCCGGGATTCCGATTGATTCCCCGATCATGGTGAATAGTATCCGTGTTCATATGGTCGCTAGTATTATTGGTAAAGGACTGCGCGGTTACGGCACGATATTCTCGGGAAAAATTGTGAAAGTGAGCGGTCTCGAGGAAGCCGTTAGGCGGATCACGGGCGATGGTACAGAAATTTTGCTGGCAAAATATATTGATATGTCTTTTGAGCCGATCCTCAAGAAGGTCGGCGGTTATATTCTCGAAGAATTTTCTTCCATGAGCTGGAATGATATTCATACAATGAACCCCCAACTGGTTGCACTGGCGGGCGCGTTTAAGGCCATGGTTGACCTTAAGGACGGCCAGGTTGTGACCATTGATGGACAGGAGAAGGTGATTTATGATGGCAGCATCCCTCAACGAACAAAAGATTGAGAATAATCGTGAAATGAAGGTCGTCGAGTATATCAGCGAAAAAACAATTGTTCTTTTGAAAGAGCGGCATAAGAGTGAAGTCTTGGATGCGCTGGTCGCCATGGCAGCTGGGCTTGGCTTGGTGGCAGATGTCCCCTTGTTCAGATCAGCGATCGATACCCGGGAAGCCTTTTGCAGTACGGCGATCGGTGATGAGATTGCGATCCCGCATGCCAAAATCCCGGGGATTGATTCATTTTTTGTTATTACAGCGGTCATGCTCGGCGCGGTTGAGTGGGATGCCCCGGACCAGAAACCTGTCAGGATTATTTTTCTGATCGGGGG
>JBAXBM010000177.1:0-4808 GCA_037141995.1 Candidatus Omnitrophota bacterium | reverse complement strand
CCGTCACAACCACCTGCTCCGGACGCGTCCCGTTACTTATCAAGGCCACAGGTGTATTCAGGGCTTCGGGTATTGTGCCAATCTGCCTGACAATAGCCGGAAGATTTCCAAACCCCATGAGAATAACAAGCGTCCCGTTCTTATCCCAGAGTTTCTTCCAGGGGATAACGGTTTTGCCTTTATCCGGCGTTTCATGGCCTGTGACAATGGTCAGCCGTGAAGACATATGACGATACGTGATCGGGATCCCCGCGTACGCCGGGACCGCATAGGCAGAGCTAACACCCGGAACAATCTCAAAAGGCACCGCGGCTTTCGCCAACACCAGTGCTTCTTCAGCCCCACGGCCAAAAAGAAGCGGATCCCCTCCCTTAAGGCGCACCACAAACTTCCCTTGATGGGCCTTATCAACAAGCACCTGGTTAATCTCATCCTGCACCAGCACATGATTGCCCGCGAACTTGCCCGCGAAAACAAGCTCGGCATCTTTCCGGGCAAAGGCTAAAATCTCCGGATTAACAAGTTGATCGTAAACAACCACATCCGCTGCCTTCAACAGATCAACCGCTTTCAGTGTGACAAGCCCGATATCCCCCGGTCCCGCCCCTACAAGATAAACTTTCCCTGATTGCATATTACATTACCTGATTACGGGGTCAACACATGGGTTGACCCCTACATTTTTATCGATCAAAATATTATTTCTTAGAATATGGACTTCGTAACGCCAGCTTTATCCACGCCCCGTCAGCATTCAATAAATCTCCGGCTAATTTTTCACCCAGGGCTTCAGGTGCATCCACCGTGCCTGACATCACTTTCCGGACCTCTTTTCTCCCGTCGGGATCAACCACCTGCCCCGTCAGGGTGAACACATCATTCTCCAGGCATGCCAGCGCGCCAACAGGCAAACTGCATCCGCCGCCCAAAGTTTTAAGGAATGCCCGTTCCGCCGTCACACATGCCCGCGTGAGCGCATGATCAAATTTTGAAACAATAGCCTTCAGTCGGGCGTCATCCTGCCGTATCTCAAGCCCTAATGCGCCCTGGCAAGGCGCGGGCAACATCATATCAAACGGCAAACGTTCTGTAATAAATTCCCCCTGCCCCAAACGCACTAAACCGGCACACGCGATAACCAGGGCATCCACGTCACCGGACCGCAATTTTTTTAAACGCGTATCGACATTCCCGCGCATATCAACCACCTTCAAATCCGGCCGCAGGGAAAGAATCTGGGCCCGGCGGCGGACACTGCTCGTCCCGATAGAAGCGCCAGGCTTAAGGGCGCGGAATAACGACCCGTCGCCAGACAAGAACGCATCACGCGGATCTTCACGTTCACCAACAGCGCCCAGCGATAACCCCGCGCGGATATCACAGGGCATATCCTTAAGGCTATGAATGCCCAAGTCGATTTCACCCCGTAAAAGCGCCTCCTCGATTTCTTTAACAAAAATACCCTGATGATGGAACAGAGCGGCATGATCCATATTCCGATCACCTGCCGTTGAAATCGCCTTAAATTCAAATCCATGGTCTGGGAAATAACCCTTTAAAACACGAATGACGCTATTGGTCTGCGTCAATGACAACTGACTTTTCCTGGCTCCGACAATAATCTTATGATCCATAAAACATACCCATCACACGTGAATGATTTACAGGGACGTGTTAAACACATTCCCGCCGGCAATATAAAATATCATGTAACAATGCCCTGGCCTCAACCGCCTTGCCGGCAAGCACAAGATCAAGGATCTTTGAATCCATGATCTTCGCATGAACAGCTTTACGCTCCGGGATGGTTGCATATTCCCTTTTGATCCTGTCACGCACCGATCCCATCATCCGTACAAAATCCCCATGCCGGGGCGTCCGGCACGCTTCACACATTTTCTTCTGCCGCTGCGCAAACATCGGGCTTTGGCCGCTGGTCGATATCCCCAACACCAGAGGTCCCCGCCTCACCATGGACGGCACAATGAACGTGCAAAGCTCCGGCACATCAACGACATTCACCAGAATATTACGTTTTACCGCATGCCGGAATACCGTCTTGTTTACCACCGGATCATCTGTTGCCGCGACAACAACAAAAGCGCCTGCCATGCATCGGGAGGTGTACCGTCCGGGCACATAACTGATCTTGCCGGAACGCACCTGCCGCGCCAGCATACGGTCAAGTGCCGGGCTGATAACCGTAACACGTCCGCCGAATGCCGCCAGCGTTCGCGCCTTGCGGGCCGCCACTTCCCCTCCCCCGACCACCAGACACTTCCTGCCGTTCAAGTCCAGATTAACCGGATAATAAATCTTATAGCTCATCCATAACCTCTATGATAAGAATCCCCGATGACAAGATCGGGGATTGCCTGCAGCCATCCCATCCGGATTTATTTCTTGAAATCTTCAATCTTGCCCACATGGCTGTATGTTTCCACCGTCGGCTCTCCTTCTTTAACAGCATCTTTTTTCGCTTGCGCGATAACCGCCAAGCCATAATCATTCCACGCATGCGCCCCTTCATCTTTCTTGGGCATGGCGTCAACATGGCAATCTATGCACTTCAGCTTTGTCTCAGGAAAGGCCTCTTTATATTTCTTTATCTCGGCGATATCCGCCCGCGCCGCACTGTTAAAAACAATACCCGCTGCCGCAGCTGTAATAAACATCATCATCAACCTTGTGTGTTTAACCCGCATAAAATCCCTTTCTTTATTATTGTTCATGGGAACATTTCCATTCTTTTCATGCTGCCTTCTTTTGTCCCGGCCCGTAAAACTGAAATAACGCACCTGCACATGCCAGTATGGAACCGGCATAAATCCATGGGATCCCCGGATTTTTCGCGACAGTAAAAACAGACCCCTTGCCCTTCTGCGGATCATTCAGATAAGATGACTGAAAAATCCTGTACCCATCATACGCCAATGGATGATTCA
This sequence comes from Candidatus Omnitrophota bacterium, assembly GCA_037141995.1. Lineage (GTDB taxonomy): Bacteria > Omnitrophota > Gorgyraeia > Zapsychrales > Fredricksoniimonadaceae > Fredricksoniimonas. The sequence continues at coordinate 1,863 of JBAXBM010000177.1, read as the reverse complement.
CCGCAATAGTACGCTCTAATGTTAACTGGCGCGCCGTATCACGCAGCAGGACATCACTCTCATAACCTGCGGCCTCCCGGGTCCCGGGGTAATCAATCTTGCGGAATTGCTTTAATGTTAATGAAAATGGAAGCGTTGTTTGCTGCGGCATCAATGTAAAAAAGACATCTCCCTCGGGGAAATGCACCGGGATCCACCTGTCTCCCGACACCCGGTAAACATCCTTGGTGCTGATTGACGGGACCGCCAATGCCGCGGCCAGGTCCGTATCCGGCGCATAATCCATAACTTTGACAATATTAAAATCAACCGCTCGGGAGGGAGACGGAACAGCCGCCCCCATCCGCCCTTTCGTCAAATCAAGCCGGAAACTTCCTTCACGCAGCTCAAATGATATTTCTTCCTGATTAGGAAAACCCGCGCCCAGGGCATACACGGGCCGGGTGATCGAATTTCCTGTTTCGCCCTCGAAGACTATTATCTCACCGTCGACACCCTGTATCCGGGCCATAAGCGCCCCGGCTAAAATGAGAAGAATACCCCCATGCGTGATTAAGAAACCAACATGATTTTTATTAAAAGGGAATCGAAGAATAGTGGAGCAAAAGATATTGATCCATAAAAACGAAAGGACAATATCAAACCAGCGCGCATGATAAAACGCTTTTTGGGCAAACGAGGTGCCGTGAACGGCTTCCATTAACGTCGCAACAATTAAAAGGATGATCAGGACAGCACTGATGACCGCGGTACAACCAAAAGATCCGATTATCCTGATCAGCGCCATCATCATAAACTTTCAGGAACCGCTGTGACAATCCGCGCAGTTCATTTCCTTCCAGGACTCATCCCCGTCAAAAGGATGGCGGAACGGGAGCCCGTCCACACTCTTTTCAACATTATCCGCCGGCCCCTGCGCGATGATCGCATGACACGTATTGCAATCACGGGTAATAGCCTTGCCGGAAGGAGCCAAATGCTCACCATCATGGCAGCGGAAACAGCCGGGGGATATCATATGGCCGATATTATCCGGATAAACATCCCACCTGACTTTCATTTCAGGGAACATATTATTTTTAAAAAGATCAATCACCGCCTCGATGCTGTTAGAGATCACTTTCTCGTTGGCCGCGTAATAGGCCGCCTGTTTTTCCTTATAATAACTCAGCAACGAAGACCGAATGGCAGCAACCGCCTCGTCCTCGGTGGCATATTTCTTGGCAAGAACCGCCACGGCTTTGTCCTTGATATGCGGGATGGAAGGATCTATTTTCCCTTCGGTCATGGCGCGATTCACCAGCGGCATAGGCGCTTCATAATGATGGGACGGACGCGTATGACAATCCATGCAATCCATCTGCCGCACCTTGCCCGCGGGCGGCGCCGCGTTCTTGTACGGCGAATTCTTGGTGGTATAAATCGTTGCCTCGCCGTTCTCATTCACACTCTTGACCCATGTGATAACCTGACGTTTCTCATCACCGGGCACATAGGAAACTTTGTTGTTAACCGACATGTGCGCATGAATACCGAGGCTGTCCTTTTCCTTCACGCTCACATGCATCAGCATCCGCAATGCCCATGCCGACGGTTTCCCGTCAGCTCCTGTGGAATAATAATGCCGGTCATGCTCAATATTACCAAATGATTTCCCCGGCCAATGGCACTCCTCACATGTTTCTCTGGCCGGACGCAAATCATGCACCGGGACAGGAATGGGGCGTTCATAATTATTAAGCAATGTACTTACAACCTGCCGTGCCCCGGAAAGTTTGGACCGGACATACCATCCGGCCCCGGCACCGATATGGCAATCCACACATTTAACACGCGCATGCGGTGATTTCTGATAAGCCACAT
>JBAXBM010000176.1:0-4826 GCA_037141995.1 Candidatus Omnitrophota bacterium | reverse complement strand
TTAGCAAAAAAGCGAAACTCAAGAGCTTCAATTGAACCAGGGGTTGTGGAAGTAAAAAGTGGCGATTATGCTGAAGAAGTCGGCGGTATCAACCTGGATCCGTCTTTACTCGACCTGCAGATCAAGCGCGACGGGCAGGGGATTCCTTTGCCCATGAGCCAACAGGATCCGGCGCTGATGAATATTCAGGGGTTTATCCCGGTCATTAACAGCATCATGCCGTGCCCGAATTTGTTGTTGTCCCTGGGCGTTAACCCCGCGGATATCCCGCCGGCGAAGTCTGCCAGCACAGCACCGGTTACATTGACCTGGGTGGATAGGCGTGAAGGGTTTATGGATTTATGCTGAGAAAGATATCTTCAAATCTTTTTGGAATGCCCGCGCTATTCTCGTTAAAGTCCCGACATTAAAACTTTTATAATGACCACTCTCGTAACGAACAATGGCTGTCCGACTTGTTTTTACTTTCTCGGCGAGTTCCAGCTGGCTCATCTTCGCTCTGTGCCTTAATTCTGCAATTTGTTCTCCGATACTCATGTTTGCTGACACTTCATCATATGTTGCCTTAAACTTTGGACGTGTCATTTCATTATCAAATATGGATTTACGCATTGGTTTCCTCCTTATAAATATTCTTCTCGTATCTTTATGGCTTTCTTAAGTTCATTGTGATCGAGCTTCTGTTTCTTTTTTGCTTGCCCTGATGTAATAATTATTTGCTGTTCTACAAAGAAGAAACAGAAAAACCGATCATTCCTTGGTTTGAAACAATATATTTTATCTTGCTTGTCTTCAATACGAAATTTTGATTCGTCAAAAATATGACCGGTATCAGAGATCCTTTTTACAAGATACAACAAACTAGCTCTGGTTGCATCATCGCAGTCTTTGTAATAATCATAGACTTTGGACGATTCCTTTGTCTACGCGTGAAAAAAGACCGAGAATCGCTCGCCGGAATATACCAAAAACTTTTCATAACAACTTGGCATTATGAAATCTTCCTTTCTGAGCAAAGAGTATCATATTTGAGACATATCGTTAAGTCCTAGAAGCATATCTTTCTGACCGGTCGAGCGGGGACCGGAAAGTCGACACTGTTATTGTTGATCTGGAATTAGCGAATATGGGTTTTTGTAAGTGTCCTCGGATATTAGAGTAGATTTAGGCTTTTATCCCTGACTTTGTGACAAAATAGATCGATTTTATGGCTGACTCTGTGACAATTCTTATTGGAGATCAGTGGTAATATTTATCGTTGAAACATGTAGCATATTTCTTTCGCATTTCCCGCAAAAATACTAGGCGATGGGTGTTCTGGCGTGTACAATGCAGCCATGCATATCGACTCCAACCGTATCGACAAAAATCCCGATTTTATCCGTGCCTTCGACATGTTTGAAGAAACGTCGAAGCATATTTTTCTTACCGGGCGGGCAGGTACCGGCAAGTCAACGTTACTGCAGTATTTTCGTTCCAGTACCAAGAAAAATGTTATTGTCCTTGCGCCCACGGGTGTTGCTGCCGTTAATATCAAGGGGCAGACGATCCATTCGTTTTTTAATTTCAGGCCGGATATCACGCCGGAACTGGCAAAATCTATCCGGTTACGCCGGGGACAAAAGGATCTTTTGAGGGGATTGGACACCGTGGTTATCGATGAGGTGTCCATGGTCCGCGCGGACCTGATGGATTGCATGGATGAATTCCTGCGGCATAACGGCCCCGAGAAAAAAAAGCCTTTCGGTGGCATTCAGATGATTTTTGTCGGTGATCTTCATCAGCTTCCGCCGGTGGTGACAAGGGCGGAGCGGGAGATCTTTGCCGGGCATTATCCCAGCCCGTATTTTTTTGACGCCAGGGTTTTCGGGGAATGTTCGTTTGAATTGCTGGAGCTGACGAAAGTGTATCGGCAGACCGAAGACCGTTTCATCCGGCTTTTGAATGCGGTCCGTGATAATACGGTTACCAGCGAGGATATGGTGCTGTTGAATGCGCGCTGCCGCCCGGATTTTGATCCGCCGCAGGGGGATTTTCATGTGTACCTGACAACGACCAATGATCTTGCCGACAACATCAACAAGGTGCGCCTGGCGGCCACGCAAGGTAAATCGTATGCCTATGACGGGGCGCTGGCCGGTGAGTTTGATAAAAGGAGTCTTCCGACGCATGAAGATCTGCAGCTGAAATCCGGCGCCCAGGTTATGTTGTTAAACAATGACCCTTTCGGGCGCTGGGTGAACGGGTCGATCGGGCAGGTGGTTGATGTGATTCGCGAAGCGAGTGACGGAGAGGATGCGGTGCGCGTGCGGCTGTCGGATGGGCACGAAGTGGACGTGACGCCGTTCACCTGGGAGATGTTCCGTTTCGTGTATGACAAAGAACGCGGGCGGGTTGATTCCGAGAGCGTGGGATCATTCCGCCAGTATCCGTTGCGCCTGGCCTGGGCTGTCACGATTCATAAATCGCAGGGAAAAACTTTTTCACAGGTCATTATTGACGTCGGACGAGGAACTTTTTCCCATGGTCAGACCTATGTGGCGCTTTCTCGCTGTACGGCCATGGAAGGGATGATTCTTAAACGCCCGATTTTGCGCCAGCATATTATCCTAGATCCGCGTATCAGGGAGTTTTTTGAAAACTTTAAAAATAAAGTGCGAAATTTGCATCTTGTTTTAGAATGAAGTATGATTAATTATAAATAAAATGCTTAATGGAGAATTTATGCAAAAGACGGTTCTGATAGTTGATGATGAGCCAACAGTTGTTTCCCTTGCCAGCCAGAAGCTGCGAGAGCATGGTTATGATGTGCGGACGGCGCGTAACGGCAGGGAGGCGTGGGAAGTTGTTCAGAATAGCCGGGTGGATTTGGTCGTGACAGATGTTGTGATGCCCATCATGGATGGCGTTGATCTTTATAAAGAGCTTAAGAAAGATTTCAAGTCAGCCAATATTCCAATCGTGATCATCACGGACAGCCGGATTTTCCGTGAATCGTTTCAAGCCCTTGGTGTCGAGCATTTTCTTCCCAAACCCCTGGATGCCGTAAAGCTTATTCATAAAGTGGATTATATTTTTACCTGTGCGGATCTTGTCCGTAAAAATAAGCAGGCACTTGTGTTGGGTGCTAAAGAAGAAGTGAATGCTGAAATAACCGGTATTTTTGAAGCGCAGGGTTGCGTCGTGGGGGCGAGTACGGATCCGATTGATTTCTTTTCGAATTGCCTGATTTTAACGCCGCGAGTGGTGGTTATCGATGCGTTGATCAAGGGGGATGTGCCAAGCCGCGATACGATCCGTGCCTTGCGCTGTTTTACGCGTCTTGCCAGTACGAATATTCTGGTTTTTACCCATTTTCTTTCGGAAGATATCGGCAGCATGCAGGGCATTGAAGAATTGGAACAGGCCAAGAATGAGTGCATGGAAGCGGGCGCAACAAAATATATCGGACGCTTTACGCCGACAACGTTCTGGGATACTATTAAAGATATGATGAGTTGATACGGAAGTTTTACCGGGCTAGTTCTTCGCGAACGACCATGGCGGCGCGCCGGCTAGCCCCGGGAGATCCAAGAAGCGTTTTGACACGGGCCAGTTCCTGCTGAAGTTTGTCAGATAATTCAAGTGTTTTTAATGCCTCTGCGGCGATGTTTGCCGGAGAGGCATTTTTCTGCAATAATTCTTCAACGATTTTATGTCCGGCGACAATGTTCACCAGGGCAATGCAGGGGATCTTGACGAGTAATTTCCCAAGATACCAGGTCAGCCAGGATGTTTTATATACAACTGTCATGGGTTTCCCCATGAGGGCGGTTTCAAGTGTGGCGGTGCCGGAGCACACGATGCCGCTGTCGCAGGCGCCCAGGGCATTGTAATAATCTTCGGTGATTATTAGTTTCTCGGGAGCGATGGAGAGCCAGGGGGAAAAACATTCTTGGCCCAAGTTTTTAGCTTTTAGCAGGATGAACTGGATATCGGGATTCTTTTTCAGGATGATCCTGGCGGCTTCCAGCATGACCGGGAGGTGCCGTGATATTTCTTTGGTGCGCGATCCGGGCAAGAGGGCAATGACTTTTTTTTGATGATCGAGGCCGGCATGCGTGAGAAATTCATGGCGGGGGATATCGGCACGCACTTCATCCACTAAAGGGTGCCCGACGAGGTCGGCCGTATAGCCGTGGCGCGCATAAAGGTCTTTTTCAAAAGGGAACAGAACCATCATGCGGGCTACAGTATTTTTTATTGTTTTAACGCGCGATTCTTTCCAGGCCCATACCTGCGGACTGATGTAATAAATGACTTTGATGCCATTTTTTTTTAGTTCTTGAGCAAGGCGCAGATTAAAGCCTGGATAATCAACCAGAATGACGGCTTGCGGGCGTTCCGCAAGGGCCCGGGTTAGCGTGAGGTTGAAAACACGTTTGATCCGGGCAAAGTTTTTTATGACTTCGGTGAAGCCGATGACGGCAAGTTCGGTGATGTCGGTAAAAGTATCGACACCGGCCTCACGGCAGCGGTTGCCGCCGATGCCGATAAAGCGGGTGCCGGGGCATAAGGCCTTGATTTCACGGACAAGGGCCGCGGCACGCATGTCGCCGGATTCTTCTCCGGCAACGATCAGGAGCGTTTGAGGTGCTCGGTCCATATGATGTTCTGAATATCCAGGGCTGTTTTCAGGGCGTCACGGCCTTCGATGCCGGAGACGAGGGGTTTTTTATTGTCGCGGATGCATTCAAGGAAATGCGTGAGTTCGCGGCGCAGGGGTTCTTCTTTTTCAATCGGCAGGGCGGTGCGTGAGATCGCGGCGCCGTCCTTACGGTAGATGA
>JBAXBM010000175.1:0-4827 GCA_037141995.1 Candidatus Omnitrophota bacterium | reverse complement strand
GATGATAGGAGCCGGCTCCTTTTATAGTTATTTTTAATCGATGAACGATAGGGTTTGATTGGAAAGTGTCTCCTGAACCATTAAGAAAAGTTTCTATTGCATGTTGAACAGCAGTAAATCTTGTTGGTAGGTCGGCGGCTATTTTTTTCGAATCAACATTGACAAAGACAGGATAATTATAAATTTTTAGTGGTTCATTGTCATTATTAAGAAATATACTTTTATTTTTTAGATAAAATATTACAGTTCCTTCATCAGCACCAGATTCTTCCATCATCGCATTAAGTAATTTAGTATTATAAGATGATATATTGTTTTTTTGAATATACGCAGATAGAATTGCTGTTTCTTGGTCATAAGCCGTATAACTATCTAAAATATTTAAATTGATACGACCTTTAAAGAATTCTTGTAGTTTTTTTAAATGTGATTCCAATAAGCTATCTTGTTCGCTAAGATGTTGTGAAATCCGGTGCAATGTTGGGTGAGTATTATGTTTTTTCATTGACTGGAAGGCTTTTAGAATTTCAATATCGCCGGCATCAAGGCCAAGGAGTTTGGATGACGTAGGTTCAGTAACGGCTAAAGATAACTTTAATTCATCGTTTTTAGTTTCAACCGCCAGTTCAGACAGGTATCCATGTTTGGCAGTCATGAATCCTGGGAGGGCATAAACTTGTTGAATAATGCTGTTGAATATTTGAGGATCTGCATCTGAATCGATTAATTCTTTTTCTATTACATCCAAGGATGAGAACACTTGATTTAAAATATTTTTCCGGGTTGATTGTGTATCGTTTAAGATTCCTTCAATTTTTTTTATGCTTAAATTAACAAGAACCTGGCTGTTTATGGTAAGAGGAGTTTCGGGATCATTTGTTTTTGTGATGTTGATATCATTAGGTAAAGAGTACCCGTAATTAGCAAGTATTTTTCTCATCGAAGTTAAGATTCTAATTTTTTTCGCATCAAGCGCTGGACTATTGCGAATCAGCTGAATAAGTTCAAGAGAATTGTTTTCTTTAATAGCTTTTTCGATTGAATCCGGACCGGAAATTGTTTTTGTGCTATCTCTTTCAAACAAACTAAATAATTCTTTTGAGCTAAATTCGATTAAATACTGTAAAGGGATTAATGTTTCAGGCGGTTCATAGAGTGATCGGAGGAGCATGATCATATCTTTGGCTGATTCAAGCTGATCTTTTGGGAAAGATTTTTCCTGGATACGGTTGATCAATAATTCTTGAATCACTTTGGGCTCAGTAAAGTCAGGATCAATAGCTAATTCAAGCAGATCTTTATTTTCAGATTGCGGAAACCATGATAATAATGTAGGTACATTAATGACTTGGTTTAAATTAAATTGATTTCCAATATTCTCACGCATAAAACTTCTAAATCTATAGGCAATGTCTGGGATAACAATCTTCATGATCTTTTGCATGATTTGAACAAATTTTTTAGTATTGTTTTTTTCAATAGGATCATTTAACGCCCATAAAAAATCATTTACTTCGGTAGGTATGCGGCCCTGGCCAAAAAGTTTGAATTTTCCACGTGTGATATCTGTAAAATCATGTACAACATCCATTAATACTACTGTTTTTTCAGTGTCATTTTGTGCCAGATCAACTGTAATTTCAGCGTAATCATCACCGGATAGTGCTTCGGATATTTCTTGAGTATTCTCGTAGGTCCCATGCAATACAGCCCCGCCGGAAAAGTATTTGTGAGGCATTGTTTCGCCGGTAGCTGGATCCGGTTCTTCCTTGATCAGATTTACAATGCCCTTCCGAAATGTTTCGGTATAGGCGGACCATATCTGTTCCTGCATCCCCGGGTCATCATGGGTGATACCTTCCAGTTTTTTCTGGTCGGCATAGACAGTCGTTAAAAGGGCATGGGTTAGTTTTTTCTTATACCATGTTGCCAGCACAAGGCTGTTGTACATCTGTTTGAGTTGGCTGAAATAGGCACCTTCGTTGACTTCTTTTTCAAGGACCGGAATAACAATGTCACGGATGATTTCCCTGGCCATGGCCTGTTCATCAGAAGCCGGAATATTTACCCCGTCATTAGCAGGTACTAAAGAAGGGTTGGTATCGGTATTTTGACGCAAAGCCAGGTAGTCTGTTTCAAGCATCACTTTAAGGTGAGATTCGGTTACAAAAGCGACGGATGATTGCAGGGGGGTGCCTGTGTCTTTTGATTTTTCGTATATTTCGGCTTTATCGGTGGTGATCCATACTTTATTGAAGGTGTCTATCGGGATAGCGGTGGTGCCATATTGGGCATAGGTTTGTGCATAAAGTTTGGACCAGAATTGTTTTCCAACCTCGCCGTCAGGGTGCAGGAGCATGGCGGTTGTTTTTTTCAGGAGATAATCGAGGCCCAGGAGATCACGTCCCATTTCCGTCTGGCTGAAAGAATCAGGGATGATGCGGTCTTTTTCGTAAGGTGACAGGTTGACCCAAAGGTCCTGTTCCGGTACTGTCAATGATACGAGAAAATATTTCACCAGGCGAGCGGCTTCGGCATTCATGACAGGGCGTTGTGATGCTGACGTGTCTGATTTAGTGCTGGTTTGACGGTCGAGAAGAAATTCAAGATGGAAAGGGTCATTGACACGCACCTTGATACCTTTAAGTAAAGGCAAGGCATGCGGTAAGGGCTGGTTTTGTTCTGTAGATAAAATCGGCAGCATTGCTGTTTGGGCATAAGCCGATGGGATGGACGTTGCGGTGAAGGTGATGATCAAAAAAGCTGAAAAAAAACGACGGAAATTAATAAAGGAAGAATATGAGAATATGTTTATGATCATGTGTTCCAGATTTAAATTATAATTATTAGTAATAAGAGCCCGGCAAAAGACCCTTGTGACGTATCCCAATTTAATAAAGTATAATATATAATTTAAAGTTATGCACAAAAAATATTTTTTATCCTGCATTTTGTGTCGAATTTAAGGAATTTGCAGTATAATTTTTCAATGATGCGAATAAACAATCTCCCCAAGAAGGTTATTTTTATCACACGTGAAGGGTATGAACTTTCCGGGGCGCGTGTCCGTTGCTATAATTTTGCCCGGGAGTTGCGATTTCACGGGGTCGATGCTTCTGTGTTTTCATTTGCGGAATATTTTCAGGCGAAGTACGGTGAAAAAGAATTTGAGATGTCTTTATGGTATAAACTCTGGTTGAATGTGCGCGCGTTGTTTGTGTTGATGAAAGAGCCGCGGCATACTATTTTTGTTTTACAGAGATTTAATTATCATGCGCTGGCGCCTCTTATGCTGGCGGGATTAAAACGGCATCGTGTGGTTTTTGATTGTGATGATTGGAATATCCGGGAGAATCCTGTATATTATTTTGGGTTTTACCCGAGTTCTAAAATGGAATATTTAACGCGTTGTGTTGCCCGCAAGGCTGTCATATGCCTTGCGGCCAGTCATTATCTGCAGGTATATCTGAAACAGTTTAATCCGCGTGTTTATTATTTACCCACAGGGGTTGACACGCAGAAGTTTTTTCCTGTGGGAGGCAAAGATCGGCGTGAACTGGTGTTTTCATGGATCGGAACGGCGTATCATGAAGATATGGGGCATAATCTTGATTTTTTGCTTTCCTGTTTTGAAAGCCTTGCGGATCAGTATTCTCATGTTGTTTTATGTCTGGCGGGAGAAGGGAAATATTTTGAACAGTTTCGCCTGGTGGTGAAAGGGCATCGTCACGCGGCGCGCGTCCGGGTGAGTCCCTGGATCGCGGCGGATGATATGCCGGCATATCTGGCGGGCGTTGATGTGGGATTGTTGCCGCTTATTCAGCTGACAAAATTCAATGTTTCAAAAAGTCCGACAAAACTATTTGAATATATGGCTATGGGGTTGCCTGGTATCGCCAGTGACACTGGTGAAGCTGGGCATATTCTCAGGCATGGGGAAACAGGTTTTTTGGCGCAGGATCGTGATGGTTTTCTGACATCTATGCGGATGATGGTTGAAAATGATGATTTGCGTCGTGATATGGGGCGACAGGCAAGGCGTGATGTTGAAGCGCGTTTTGCCGTATCCATGATAGGATCACAGCTGGCAGGAATCTTAAATGATATCTGATCCATACGTACAACAGATGATATCAGTTGTGATCCTGACTTTTAATAGTCAAGATTATATTTGTGATTGCCTTTCTTCCGTGATGGCGCAGGGTATCACAGGCCTGGAGATCATTGTTGTTGATAATGGTTCGGTTGATAAGACGTTGGCGTTGATTCGATGGGGATATCCCGGTGTGATTTTGATTGAGAATAATATTAATCGCGGGGCCAGTCAGGCAAGGAACCAGGGGATTGAGTGTGCGCGGGGCGCATGGATATTGACGCTGGACAGTGATGTTATCCTGGGGCAGAATTTTCTTCAAGAATTCTTGTTGGCGGAGAAAGGTTTTGCAGATAATATTGGAATGGTACAAACTTCCATTTTGAATAAAGATGGGAGATATATATATTCTCAGGGTGTGTATCTTTCACCCTGGAGGCGGTTTCATGATATTAACCGGGGAAAGCCGGGTGATACGGCGCATCCTGGTGTTCAAAAGATCCTTGGGCCTTGTTCAGCGGCGGCTTTTTACAGGCATTTCATGCTTGATCAGATCAAGGAAGAAACAGGTTATTTTGATGAAAGATTTTTTTTCCTGGTCGAAGATGTTGACCTTGCCTGGCGCGCCAGGCGGGCCGGATGGCATGTTTTTCTTTTGCTCCGGTTAGAATGCCGGCATATGGGCAATGGTTCAGCCACTAATCCTGCATTAAGGCAGTATTTTTCATTCCGTA
>JBAXBM010000174.1:0-4833 GCA_037141995.1 Candidatus Omnitrophota bacterium | reverse complement strand
AGTTGAATAAACATTGCCATCAGTATCAGTATGTGTTATGGGCGCTGGAGCAGGCCCAAGCGGTGGTTTCTACTCAACAAACCGCGAAACAATTCACATGCACGGTGGAGTCACTCCATGGATCAGCGATGGCACCATGGATCAATGGACATCTCCTGCATCTGCAAGTGAGCAATACCCTAAGGGCGTAAGTACTCGTTATGTCCCTGATACTTGGTTTGATGCTACTGGCACACCTATAGCAAATGAGAACGAGAGAAAAAACTTCATCCAATGCCATGGAAAATCAAGAAAATTGTAATTCTTGCCATTCCTATCAAACAGCATTACAAAAGCCCTGTTCTCAGTAATGCTGTTTCCCTTAAAGCGTATCTTTATTAAACCAGACCTAAAGAAAAACTCTAAATCCCCATTTTTGGGCGAAACACACTTATTCCTATATAAAAAGAAAGAAGTGCCTTCAGAATCATGAAAAATATTTACTAAATCAAAAGAATCAATGATTTTCAAGAAACTTTTATTAGCCGCTGCAAATCTGGCTTTAACCACACCGGGTATGTCAATAACCCGGGATTTGTCATTAACAAAAATCACATATTCTGTCATAGCAAGCTTAAATGAAGGTGGCTCTTCATTTTTTAAATATACAGGCTCTTCAGCCCGAGATATAACTTTAACCTCAAAAGGTAACCCTCGTGAAACCACTTCATAAAGAAATGACTCATACAAATTAACATTATCACCAATAATAAGAATACGCGCTTCATCACGAAAATCGGATGAATCCCTATCAATAACATTTAACATTTCATTAGTCTTTGAAACAACTTTGATAGGATATAACAAAGAACGATAACCACTCCTGTAACCTGAGAAAGAAATATCCTTGCTAAATCCAATAAACTGCGCAATATTACTGTCGGCAACTAAAGAATTTCCTACAATATCTTTATGTGAACGAAATCCAACCCTATATGAAACAATAAAATATTGAATAAATGAGAAGATTAAAACAAAATATATCAAAAAACTTTTTATGCGTGAAGAGGCACATGCCATGATTCCCGCGCTCGAAATTAAAGCCATGGCTGGCAAAAGCGGTATATAATATCGGTTCACATTGGCATAGGGATACATCAAGGCTAAAAGAAGGACAGGCACCAAAAACCAAACCCATACAATTATCCTGAAAGTACTTTTCAGGAAAATCCCCAGTAAGAATACAAGAAATAAGCTGAATGAAATGCTACTGGTAATACAATCATGCAAAAACCAGCGCAGATAATGTGGTGCGCCATTAAAAATAATAGCCCAAGGAAATTTCTCCTTCGATGAGCTCCCCCAATAAAACCAAGAACATTCATATATCCGACTTCCCATTTTCTCCCAAGCAAGTCTATAAAACATAAATATAATCAATGCCACCAAACAGATAAATATCACGATATTTTTATTTATAGAAGTATCTTTTTTCAATTTAAAACCATCCCAAAGTACAAAAATAAAAGGAGGTAAAATAAACAACATATAATTAAACTTTATTAATAAACCGATACCAGTTGCCAATGCAAATAATATAGAATATTTCTTATTAAGGAATCTATTAGACTTGAGAAGAAAATAGATCCCGAGTGCAACCGCAGCGGATAAAGGAAGATCTAACAAATATATTCTTGAATGGACAACCACAAGCGGATACATGGACACAATAAATGCCGCCAAACAACCCGTTTCTTCATCATAAAGAATCTTTCCTATACCAAAAACTGAAAACACAAGAACAGTTAAAGAAATTGTACCGCTAACCAAAGTCCCGACATCCTTGGTGGCACCCAAAATAAAATAAAATGGTGCTGTTAAATATTGAATAAAAACTCCATGCCAACGGCATGTATTATTTAAAGCAGAAAAAACATCCGTTAACCATGGGAACGAATGGTGTTTCAATATTTCAAAAACTTTAAAACTGAATAAAAAATGATCTGCTGATTCATATAATAAATAAGTATTATCCCAAGAAAGCCAAAAGTAATTATTAATGAAATGAAAAGAAATAATTAAAATAATTATAAAATATAGCAGCACGTGTTTAGAAAGTATTTTAGTCATAATAATTATCAGCTTTAGAATCTTAATCAGATTAATTATCGGGATTGTTTTCCATAACTATTGAAAAAACTCTTTCTAATGGAATAGCCTGTAAACAATAATTCTCTCGACAACTAGATATCCTATGATTAAGGACAGAAAGACAAGGAGAGCATGGCCATTCAGCAAAGATCACGCGCGTTCCAATCCCAGCAGGTGAAAAGACCTGGGGACTTTCAGGGCCAAAAAGAACAATTGTTTTTAAAGGTGTAACAGAAGCAAGATGAGATAGTCCTCCATCATTACAAACCAAAATTTTAGCCATATGAAATAGAGCAATCAATTCCTCAATATCTATTTCCTTAGACCAGTTAAAACAGCGTGGGTTATCTACCATTTGATGCAAATCAATATCTTTACCCGTTAAAAAATTTCTTCCTATAATGACCACAACATTAGAAGGATTTTCTATCAAAATCATTCTCACCAAAAGATTATAATTATTCAATGGCCATTCCCTTAACGGTAATACTCCTTCTCCAGGATTAACCAAATATAATCGATTCGCCCCAAGCCCCAATTTCTCAAATTTCTCCTGAAGGCGCTTCGTCATATTTATAGAAGGAGGAATATATGGGAAAACCATTTCAGAATCATCAACCGAAACAGATATGCCTGGAGCATTCATATGAGACAAAGATACCATTTTACCCAAAGCAAGATACATCTTACTGCAATGCAGCAGTGGATTATATGGAACTTTATGTGTATAAAGATCGCCACGATATAATCCTTCAAAAGAATATCGGTGAAATCCCACCCTTCTTTCTGCACCGCTCAAATAGGATAGCAAGGACGTAAATCGAGAAAAAAATTCAAGATCAATGACCACATCAAAATCTTCTTTTAAGATATCACGCCAAATTTTATAAGTACCTGAAACAAGACACCAAAAAGATTCATCAGGAATACCATAAATATGATGAAAGGAAATTAAATTATTAAATACACGCAAAAGAAAAGTATTTTTTTCAAAGACCAAGAAGGAAATCTGTGCATCAGGATAAGTCTTCCTCAGCCAAGTCAAAAGAGGATATGCTTGAACAATAGCGCCAACTTCGAATAACTTTATCAATAATATTCGACGAACAGATCTTTTGGGCGGATGAAAAATAAATCGACATATCCTGTCCCAAAAAGTCATTAAAGCACACAAAGGAATTCCTACCCAGAAGTCAATCTGATGCATTTTTTTAAGATTTAACTGCCGACCAGGGAAATGAAAAATTTTCATCTATTTTCTCCTTGCGCCAAAAGTCTTAACCTTTGACGTGCGGCCTCCACCATTACTGCTGAATTTTCATTAAACGCAGAAAATTGCTTGTCTTCCCGAGAAATATTCTCCTGCTTAAAGAGCATACTTATAAAAGCCATAACTTTTCTTTTTAATTCCCCCCATGATTTCACATGCAAAACCTGACCAAAAAGATACACTGGCCTAGTATAAAAAGAAATATACGCCCACTTAGCTAAAGTATTAATTTCTTCATTAGAAAGTGTCGTCCAAGGTCGTAAAATATCTCGATCAATTTCAAAACCAAGCACCCACTACTTCCAATAATCTTTGCCAGTAATATTAAGTAAATCGCTCCATAAAGGTGTTAAAGGTTTCGCCAGTGTCTTTGAGAATTGA
This sequence comes from Candidatus Omnitrophota bacterium, assembly GCA_037141995.1. GTDB lineage: Bacteria > Omnitrophota > Gorgyraeia > Zapsychrales > Fredricksoniimonadaceae > Fredricksoniimonas. Next base: position 1,052 of record JBAXBM010000174.1, on the reverse strand, counting down.
GCATAATCCAGCGGCAAACTTTTAGCAAATCGAATTGTTTCAAAAACTTTCTCGCGAGTATCACCTGGAGCACCGATTAGGAAGAAACCCAATGTGCGGATTCCAAGACTCCTGCATATATGAAGAATCGTCTGAATTTCGCGAATAGAAATTCCTTTTCTCATCACTTTAAGAGTATCCTGGCTTCCTGACTCAATACCAAAATAAATACGACTACAACCAGCCTTTTTCATTATTTCAAGCAACTCTTTATCCACCGTATCAACCCTGGAACGACAAGCCCATGAAATATTAAGACCCTTTTCACATATCAGCCGGCATATCTCTAACACCCGTTCACGTTCTGCCGTAAAATTATAGTCAAAAATATCAATATCACGGATCTGATATTTATCATAACATTCTTCAATCTCATGAATTACTGTTTGCGGTGAACGTGAATTATAAATCGTACCACCAGCCTCACAGAAAGAACATTTATACGGACAACCTAAAGATGTCACCATTACCGTAAAATTACGCCTTTCAGCCGTGAATTCAGCATACAATTCATTAGGCAACAGATGCCTCGCCGGATTAGGAAAAAGATTAAAATCTATCAATTGAGGATGCGGCGTTACAACAATATCACCTCCTTTCTTATAAACAAGTCCAGGCACACGATCAAAATTAGGATCAGTGCATGATAATTCTGTTAATAAAGCAGGAATTGTAAAATACGCATGTTCCACGACCCCGAAATCGATTTCAGGATGTACCAATGTTTCACGAGGATATACTCTAAGATTATAACCACCAACAATAATTGGAACAGGGCATTGGATTTTTAAATACCGAATCCATTCTAAGGTGTCTTGGAACATATATGTTGTCATCATAAAGCCCATTGCATCCGGCTTGAAATCAGCCAGAATCACTGCGACATCCTTGGGAGATAAAGCAAGTGTCCGCGCATCCACTAAAAGAACCTTATGTCCTGCCTTCTCCGCAATGGATGCCATAGGGATGACGATCAATCGTCCCTCCGGCGATGTTGTAGGTCCTGTTGCCGG